>CAYREP010000001.1:0-13001 GCA_964423375.1 Candidatus Woesearchaeota archaeon
TTGCAAATGTTGTGCCGCGAAAGCTATCGCTTTTTCCAGATTGGAAGTGTGTCTCATGTAAACAACCAGATATAACACTGCGGGAACCATTTGGCTGCTGGCCTTCAGCCTCCACTGATTCGCAAACCGTTCGGGATATCCGTTTATGTAATAGAAAAGAAACATTGAGATAACAATCAGCAAAAGGAAAAGTAAAACCGGAAAGTTCCCCGTGAAAAGGTATACCGAAACGGAGAGGAAAATCGAGACGAGAAAAACAACAAAAAAACTTATCGTGCTGAGAGTGACCGCCTGCCACGGTTCTATATCAAGATGCGCAATCTCGAGATTTTTTCTGACCTTCGCTTCATCTTTTTTCGAAATATTAAGCTTGATGGTATTTCCGAGGCTGTGGCACCATTTCTCGTATTTTCCCCAAGCCGGCGCCATCTCATTTTTGAACCGCGAGTAAGCCTGGCTGTACCCGCTTTTTTCGCCGGCAGAGCCGGAAGTATTTATCTTGTTCTCTATTCGGTTCCCGTACTTTTTGAGAATCTCCTCAATACTGGGTCTTTTATCCCGCGAAGGCTGCGAATTTGGATATCGTGATGGCATCTTACTCTTTTTTCAGAAAACGGCATTCAGATTAATAAAACTTACTTATTAAGTTTCCTTCGGAAATAAAACATTGCAAAGACAACTCCTATAAGCAAAAGACCAAGTCCCAGCCAATGATTCCCAAGGTGAGAAACATTTCCAACAACTGCGCCAGTCAGATTAAGAGAAACAAAAAATAATGCACCTAAAAGAGACAAAATTGAGATGACTGCAAAAGCGTGCACATCCGAAAAAGGAGATACTTTTCTGTGAGTTTTTGATTTCTTCTCAAGTCCACTTTCTGTAGCTAAATGATTCATTTTCTTTTCCCATAACAAGGAATCAATCTTTTTTTTAACATCTTGTATTCTTGCTTCATTCTGAGGATAACCATAAGTAATAGCGTTCCTGTAAGCAGTCTGAGCCTCTAAAAATCTTTTTTCTTCTTTCCACCGGTCTCCTGCATTTTCATATGCTCTGCCTATTTCATCTCCAGAATGACCACTGCTTTTTCTCCACGATTCCGCATCAGATTCAAACTCAATGGCCTCAGCTTCTCCTTTAGAAAGATACCTTGAATCTCTCACTCCTCTATAATCACTCATCTCTATGAAAACATTCCAATCTTTAAAAAACTTTCAAATCAGATAACTTTTTTCTTGACTTCCTGATTCAGCCACTTTTGCCATTCCGGAAAAACCCTGTCCGACATCGGCAACCCGACTTCCTTGCTGACGTTGTCGGATATTCTGTGGAAAACCTGATTTGAAAGCACGCTGAATCCTGCTTCGAGAATTTCAGGCCTCCGGATTTTTTCCGCGGTCTTCGTAAGTTCTTCTTTTATTTTGGCCCTCAAAAGAATATTGTCGTAAACTGCGTCCCAGTTCCCCGCCCATCCTTTGACATTCTCGGCAATAGACTTTATGACCTCGCTGTCTCCGTTGATCAAATCTTCGCTGGCTTCCAGTTCATCCTTTTCAACATTGTATTTCAGAAGGTCAACAAAACCGTTTTCTTCCAAAGGGTCATTTTTCCAGTGCTTTCTCACCTCGGTAACCTGCAAAACCCGTTTCCATGAATGCAATCCGTCCGGCGACTTTAAAGGATTCGAGACGACTATGACATCGGTCGCCTTGAAACTCGTTGCAGGAACTTCAAGATCATTAACGACACGATCAAAAACCGCGTAAGGCGAAGCGCCGTGAATCGTCCCGGCGACAGTGTTCGCCAAAGCTCCGACACGCATAGCTTCATAAAGTGCCTTGGCCTCGGAACTTCTTACTTCTCCGATTATTAGGCTGGAGTCTCCGAGCCTCAAGCTCGTTCTTATTCCGTCGTCTGCGGAAACTTCATTTGTCGTCTTCAGCAGGGCCGAACGGACTTTCATTTGCAAAATGTCGTAATTAAGTTTCCTGAAAGATTCGAGCGGAAGCTCAAGCGAGTCTTCGATGACAATCATTCTGAATTTGGGCAGGATTTCAAGCATCAGGCTTCCAAGCAGCGAAGTTTTACCGGAGCTCCTCGTTCCCGCAATCAGCATTGTTCTCCCCCCGTCAACTAAAAAACTCAAAAGCCCCGCGGCCATAGGGTTGATCATTCGGTTTTTTATGAACAATGGAAAGGTCCATGGCTCTTCCCTGTGTCTTCTCAAAGCATAAGCCAGGCCGTTAGGCGAAAGCGGCTGCTGCACGATTGCGATTCTCGCCCTCATATTGTCGATCTCCAATTGCGTATCGAGAATCGGATTCGCTTCATCAAGCGGTCTTCCGGAGATCATCCTGAATTTGGCGGCCCATGAATCGACATCTTCCTGGCTCGGAAGAATATTTGTATAGCATTCGTCATATTCCTGATGCCTCAAAAAAATGTTCGTAGAAGAAATCGGCGCGTTCAGGACGATGTCTTGGATATTTTTGTCCTGAAGCAAAACCTCGATTAGCCCAAAACCTATAGTATGCCTCACTAGAATTTTTGAAAGCTTGTTCAGGTCAGGATAACTTAATGGAATCCTCTGGTTTTGCGCAAGATCCTGAATCAGGTCCTTTGCTATATTGAAAAAGACCTGCCTTGTCCTATCGGTATCGGTAAATTCTTCGGCCCGGGGCTGATGTTCTATCATCACCGTCCTCGCAAGATTCAAAAGCATGTTATGGTCTTCATTCAGGGAATTCTCCGGAGGAAAAAGGTGATAGATCATCTTGGATTCATTCTCTTTTTTGAGAATTGTTACCACAGATTCATCATAATCCCCTCCGCTTATCTTGTACTGGTCCAAAATTTCCGCGTTTTCGGGAAGCTCGGATACCAGCCTTGTAAACGTGAAGTTGGGTATCACATCCGGCTGGAAAACTTTATGATAAATTTCCCGGTTTCCTTTCTGATAATCTTTTAGATAATTCAGGACCCCTCGGATTATTCCCGAGTTTTCAAGAAGCTCAAACACTTTCTCAAGAATTCTTATGTAATTTCCCTGATCTGCCCTGAACTGCGGACCAAGCTTATCCAGGAGCACCTTGGCTTCAATAATATTATTTCTTAACTCAACATAAGCCGCAACAGGATCGCGCTTCAAAAGATAAAGAAAAGAAAAAACCTGATTATATCTCTGAGAAAAAAGTTGCCCGCTGCCCGGAGATAATTTGTTTTTTGATAATATTCTCTCTTGGCGAATAAGATGGGTGTAAATCTGCGCCACTTCAAGGAGAACGGAAGTCTCTCTGAAATCGTAATTGTAATTCTTCTGCTGCACAAAAACTATTCTTGAAACATTGGGGTTTTCCATAAGCGCGTCTATCGTCCGCTCCATGACTTCCGCAGAATCTGAAAGGCTTGGGACAAACGGCGCTCCCAAATAGTTTATGTAAAGCACATCTTCATTTCCTTCGCGCTGCGTCTCGCAAGAATAGAGCGGCGCCCCCTCTTTGAAATCCATTGGTCAATTCTCCTGCTTGTATGATGTTGAAGGTGTTTAAAGTTTTTTGTGTTCTGTCGCTGCACCGCGATTGGAATTCAAACAAAACAATTTTAAACTCAGCAAACGTTTCGATAGCATGGCTCCAGACAAGTCAGGTTATCAAAATTACATGCCGGATGTCAACACAAAGCTTCATGACCTTGAAGAAAAACAGAGGATAATAAAAAATCAGGTGTTGCTTATAGGAAAAAATCTTATAGACTTCAGGGAAAAACTTAATATTGAACTCATAGAAATAAAAAAAGAGATGGAAACTATGAAAGAAAACATTGAAAGGCTGACGTCCTTTCTTGGCGCGGCATCGGATGAGTTTCAGAACTTTGCGAGGAAAGACGATGTAGAAGTCCTTTCAAAGCAGATGAGAATGTTTAGTCCATTTCTGGAGAAGAGATGAGCGTTCTTGACCAAGTGGCCCAGATGAGAAGAGCGGGAAAATCTGACGAAGAGATAATATCTGATTTGAGAAGCCAAAATCCAAAGATATCTCCAAGAGAAATAAGCGAAGCTTTAAATCATGCCCAGATAAAGAACGCCGTTTCGGACGCCTATTCTGAAGGTTCGGAAAATTTTAACGACCTTCAGGTTCCTTCGCCCCAAGGCCCGCAACCCCCGGCAACGGATCAAAGCAACAATTTTGAACAGGGTACTTATAATCCGTCGCAGCCACAAAACTATGATTCAGGATACGGCCAACAAAATTATGGATCGCAGCCTTATGGGAATCAAAGCCAACAATATAATCCGGACCAATATGCTCCGCAACAAGAATATTATCAGCCGCAGTCTCAGGATTACGGCCAAGGTTACGATCAACAGGGATACGCCCCTTCAACCGGATCCGACACGATGGTAGAAATCTCGGAGCAGGTTTTTGAAGACAAGATAAGGAATATCATGAAAAAGATTGATTCCTTTGAAGAATTTAAGGCGCTCGCCCAAACGAAACTTGAACATCTTGGAGACCGGCTGAAAAGAATAGAATCGGTAATGGACAAGCTTCAGGCGGCAATACTCGAAAAAATCGGTTCCTACGGAAGCGACTTGGGCAGCATAAAAAAGGAGATGTCGATGATGCAGGATTCATTTTCAAAAACGCTCAATCCTCTGCTGGACATAGCTGAAGGAAAACATGTGAAACATGAAAGCGAGCCAAGCCATGCAAAAAAGGAAAAGACTGAGAAGAAATCAAGGCCTTCTAAAAAATAAATTCTAAAAAGTTTAACCCTATTCGCTATCAGGAACAAGCATGGGCTGCGGCCAGACAAACTGTCGCTTTTCCTGCGGTTTCTGGAATCCCATAACAAGCACCACAACCAACACGGCAATCCCGATGCCCACAAGAAGAGGCCAATTGCGCTGCAAGAAAACCACAGCAGTATCTCCGGCACCCTGAAAAGTGCTTACAAAAACCACCACCACTATGGCGATTCCGACTACGAACAAAAGCGCGTTGATTCCGTGATTGTTCTTCCCTTTAGGAAGAAAAAGCCCGAACAGAATCATAAAAGTCAAAATGACCGCGAGACCGACTCCGACTTTTGGAAAAATATCCGAGAAAAATTTGGGGACAATATCAAACTGCAAGGCCATCAAAGCAACTGCAAGCGAGATTATTGCGTAAATCGCTTTGTTGTCTTTGAATATTTGTGTCTTCGTCAATACTCCAAAGACAAGCGCGAAGATTATCAGGAAAGGAATCAGATAACTGAAAACCCCCGCCTGCTGCAAACTGTTAATCGCGCTGTCAAAATTAAGATAAGCGCCCGAAGCTAAAATACCACCGATCATTTTATTAAAATTAGCAAAAGCTGTTTAAATATGTTTCTAACCTTACGAGCTCCCGCCCTTGGCTTTCCCTCCGCCAACAAGAACAAGTGCAAGAGCCGCCGCGACTAAAACTCCGAAGATAACATTAGTCCAGAAATTGCTGCTCCAGGGCTGATTGAACAACGCATCTATCAGATTCCCCCCGGCGGAGGGCAACGAAACTCCGAAAGACCATATCACGCCCAACGTAACAGCAATCAAAAGTACAATGAAAAGGAATATTTTAAATCCGGGTTTCTTCCCTCCGAAGAGCAGGTCTATTTTCCCTTCTTCGCCGCTCAAAAATCCCCAGATTAGCATAATAATAAAAACTATCACCAGCGCGATTGAAAGGAACAGCACAAGATTGCTGACAACAAGTGTCGGCGAAAGGACCGTTATGAATATCAGTCCGACCACAAAAG
Source organism: Candidatus Woesearchaeota archaeon (assembly GCA_964423375.1). Lineage (GTDB taxonomy): Archaea > Nanobdellota > Nanobdellia > Pacearchaeales > GW2011-AR1 > JAKLIN01. The sequence continues at coordinate 5,782 of CAYREP010000001.1, forward strand.
CCACGACCGCATCAAGCTGTTTATTTCCGTCACCAAGAACTTTGGTTTTTTCAAGAATCGCAAAGACCAATGCAAAAATAAGAATAAATGGAAGAATAAATCGCGTAAAAACTGGATATTGCAGGAATATTTGTGTACTGTCTGTTGCCGCCATTTTAAGTTTACATCAGATCTTCCGAGACACTTTCAAAATCTGATTCAGCAGGACTTGGCAACGCGGAAGAATTTATGATAAGGATATCACTTATGGCTTTCACGAATTGGTGGGGAATTATAACCCCTCTCGCACCGCCAATCAACGAAGCCACGCTTCCGCCGACCCGGATTCTCCAGCCGTCAAGCTTGTTTTCAAAAAGATTGGCTTCCTCGACTTCTCCGAAATAATCTCCGTTGTCGGTATAAACGCGGAGGCCGATAACATCTGTAACTTTTTTCACTCTCATAAAAACAATCCGTGTCAAATATTTAAATACTTTTCCGTTATGCAATTGCATATTTCAACGGCACCGAAAAAAGCCTGCCACAAATAAATTTATAAGAAACCCAACCCTTTTTCAGGCATGTTTACAAAAAATGAAATCATTGCAATAATAATCTCCACAATTATAATCGCATTTTCCGCAAACTTTCTCTTGCATGGGGCGGTCGCGTTCCTTTGGACGCTGCTTGCAATTTTCATAGTAATTTTGGCTAACATCGTAGCAAAAAAAATCGCAGGATACTTTCTGGAAACTGACGTGGAACACAAAATCTGGGAAGTCTACTGGTTCGGCTTCAAAAAACACCAGCATTTCAAAAAACCATTTCCCCTCGGAGCGTTCCTTCCGCTTATCTCAAAACTCATTCTTCTGCCCTTGAACGGCTTTGTTTGGATGGCTTCGCTGATTTTCGAAGTCAAACCCCGCGTCTATCGCGCAGCGAGAAAGCATGGGCTCTACAATTTCTCGGGCATGACCGAATCCCATATCGGCCTTATAGCGGCGGCGGGAATAGCGGTCAATCTCCTCTTGGCAATTGTAGGCTATTTAATTGGATTCACAGACTTCGCAAGATTCAACATTTACTATGCATTTTTCAACATGCTTCCGATTTCGAATCTCGACGGGAATAAGATCTTTTTCGGCAACATAACTCTTTGGAGCTTCCTCGCCACGCTCGTAATGATGGGCATTTTCCTCTCCCTGTTCATTATTTAACGCCCGCAAAGTTATTTATATCATCCCGATTTTTTTCGAAAATGGAATTTCTAAACAACATAACTCCACGCGACTACCAGCAGAAAATCTTTGAAACATGCAAGGAAAAAAATTGTCTGGTTGTTTTGCCTACGGGAACCGGAAAAACGTTGATAGCTCTGATGTTGGTCATAGAAAGAATGAAACAGTTCCCCGGAGAAAAAGTCCTTTTCCTGGCTCCGACCCGTCCGTTGGCGGAACAACACTTGAGTTTCTTCAAGAAAAATCTTCCGGAACTCTTCGGGGAGATGCAACTCTTTACCGGCTCGGTGAACGCGGCAAACCGGAAAAAAATATGGAGAACCTCTGACATAATTTTCTCAACTCCGCAATGCATTGCAAACGATCTTAACAATAGGCTTTACGATTTAAGTGAAGTCTGCCTTTTGGTGGAAGACGAAGCGCACAGGTGCATCCGAAATTACGATTACACTGCGGTCGCGAAACATTATAAAAATCAGGGAACAAATCAAAGGATTCTCGGACTCACCGCCTCTCCCGGCTCCGATTCTGAAAAAATAAAAGAAATTTGCAGGCATCTTTCCATAGAAGAAGTCGAGCTCAGAACCCGCGAAAGCGAAGATGTGAAAAAAAATCTTCAGGAATTGGAATTCGAAAGAGTCAATGTAATCCTGCCTCCGGAATTCTTGGAAATAAAAGAAATTCTGAAAAGGCTTCATGATAAATACATCGATGATTTGCGAAGCAGGAACCTTCTCTTTGGGCCTCCGACAAAACTCAACCTGATAAAACTTCAGGGAAAAATAATCAGCACGATATCTTCCGGAAACCGAAATTTTTCCGCATTCAAGGGAATGTCCTCGTGCGCAAATGCGATAAAACTTCAACACGCTCTCGAACTTATAGAAACTCAAACAGTCGTCGGATTCAACGAATATATGAAATCTCTTTTTGAACAGTCCGCGAAAGCGAAAAGCAAGGGAGTCGTGGAGCTTGTCAAATCCCCTGAATTCAATCTTGCGTTCACAAAATCGCAGGAACTTCTTGCAAGACAAGCGGAACATCCCAAGATTTCAAAACTTGTTGAAATCGTCAAACAAGAAAAAGAAAATTCGGATGGGAAAATTAAAATCATAATCTTCTCTCAATATCGGGACACGGCCTCTTTAATTTCCAAAGAGCTTAACAAGATTCCCGAAATAACGGCAAAAGTTTTTGTCGGACAATTGAAGAAAAAAGAAACCGGCTTGAGCCAGCGCGAACAAAAAGAAGTGATTCGCGAATTCGCATCGGGAGAAATTAACGTTCTTTGCGCGACTTCAATCGGAGAAGAAGGCCTGGACATTCCGGAAGTAAACTTGGTGATTTTCTACGAGCCGGTCTCTTCAGCGGTCCGCGCAATCCAAAGGGCGGGAAGAACCGCGCGTTTAAGCAAGGGAAAACTTATAATGTTGATAACGAAAGGGACAAAAGACGAAACTGCTTACTACACTTCGCGAAGGAAAGAAAAAAGCATGCAAACCGCAATAAAAGATATCAAAAAAGATTTGGCCAACGGAGGATTGGATTTCCAAAAAACCCTCGACTAACGAACAACTTTTAAACATTCCAAAACTTTTCATGTAATGAAGCAAATTTTTGACATTTTCTCCAGATCCAAACAATCGGAAAAGAAAGAACCTTCTCTTAAAGTCGTAATGGATTACCGGGAAAAAAATTCATTGGTTTATCCTTCTCTCGTCAATATTGGATTCGACGTTAAAATTCAGGAACTAAAAGTCGCGGATTACATTGTCAACGATGTTGCAATAGAGAGAAAAACCGTTTCTGATTTTCTCGCATCCATGATAAACAAACACCTGACAAAACAACTGGAAGAGTTGAAACAATACAAAAATCGTCTTCTGATTGTAGAAGGAATAGACGAGCAGGAACTTTATTCCGAAGCGCGGCATCTCGATGGCGGCATGCATCCGAACTCGGTTCGCGGATTTCTTATTTCCATCGTTTTGAAATATAAGACCCCGATAATCTTCACGAAAAATTCCGAAGACACTGCAAAATTCATCTCCGTATTGGCAAAAAGAAAAGAGAAAGAAGCTTCGCTCAACGTCTCAAAGAAAAATCTGGATCGGAAAGAGAGGATGCAGTTCATTCTTGAAAGTTTTCCTTCAATAGGCCCAAAGACCGCAAAAAAACTTCTTGAACATTTCAAGTCATTAAAGGCGATTTTCAACGCACCCCAAGAAGAACTTGAATCCATTCTTGGAAGCAAAGCGACAACAATGAAAAAAATTATCGACGGCGAATATTAGTTGTAAGCTCCTTCATTTTTCATTCTCGGATATTCCCTTTTCGGCCGGGGTATTTTGAAAAGTTTTTCTCTTGCCTCGAGCAGAAAATCATCATCAAGACGAAACCTGCAACTGCTGGGGCTGGAAGTTTTTTCCACGATATAAGAATAGATTAATTTAGCCATTTCCCGATAGCTTTCATCCTTGAAAAAATTAGGCCATTCCCTGAACCATGCCCCCCTCTGAGATTTGTTGTCGCCTTGATAACTAAAACCATAGACTCTCTTGGCGTCTCTAAGCAAAAAGTCAATCCCTCCCATGGTTTCAATGTCCATTAAAATAAAATTCAAAGCCTTAACGTTAAAAAGATTCTCGCATCCGAAAATATCTTTCAAATAACGAAAATCATAAAAACTCAAAAAGAATTCATACATTATATTTCATCTTAGTTTCAACTTAATGAGAACTCTTCAAGAGTTTTATATTCTGGTTTCTTTTCCGTAAGAATGGACTCTTTCAACTCGAATCCTCCGACCTGTAGTTGCAAGGGAGAAAATTTTATCTCTTCAAGTTTTTTCAAAAATTCGGTCTTGTCTTCGACTCCCTTCACTCTTGCGATTGTAACATGGCTCACGAATCGTGTGTCTTCCGGAAAAAGTCCTGCAAGCGCCGCATCGATTTCTTTATGCAACTGTGTGCAGTCGTTAATATGCAGCCCGATTATCCTTATGAAAGTCGGAGAGATAACTCCAATGTCGTCTATAGAAACATAAAACTTCTTGAATCTGACTTGCTTTAGCCGCTCTTTAACTTTTTCCAAAGTTTCTTCATCGATATCTCCCAGAAATTTCAAAGTCAGATGCAGATTCTCCGGCTCGGTGAATTTTCCCCGAAACTCCGGCAGTTGGTCCTGAATATCTTTAATCTTTTCCGCAACGCTCCCCGTAAAATCAATTGAAATAAACGACCTCATTTTTACAAAACAAAAAGCATCTTTAAAAGAGTTATTAATATCCAGTATATATTTCAAAACCGGCGCCGGGCTTCGTTTTTTATGTTAACATGTTCTTCAAAAATATTCTTTCGGCCGCCGCAACCAAATCGTTTTGCTTTTCATTTCCTCATTCGGAAGTCCAAATTCTCAGCCGATATTGGATCGCCTCGCTTTTCAGGAGGTAGATTCTAAAACCGGATTTTAAATTTTGCTTTTCTTTCCCGGAACCAGCGCAAAAAAACTGTGTTTTTCCGCGGCTTTCTTCGCAAGTTTTTTCACATCTGCAAGTTTTACTGCGGAAATGTTTTTCTCGAAATCATAAAAATCCTCGGCGTTTCCATGAATCTCGCTTACAAGAAGCCCTTCCATCTGCGTCGAAGAATCTTCCATAGAAATCTGATAATTTCCGATTAATTTTTCCTTGGTTCTTGCCATTTCTTCCTCTCCAAGTTCTTTTGAAACCTTTTCGAATTCTTCAAGGATAATTTTCTTGACAGATTCCACGTTTTCTTTCATCGTCCCGACATAGACTAAATTATAAGCGAAGTTTTTGTTGATATTCGAAGCTCCATGAACTGAATAAGCAAGATTCCTCTTTTCTCTGATTTCGCTGAAAAGTCTGGACGACATTCCTCCCGCCATCAAAGAATTCAAGACCCTTGCAGCATAACTTTTCTTGTCTTCAGCTTTCGGAACGTGATAAGCAAAGACAAAATTCGCCTGATCTATTCCCGTTCTCTGCTCTGTATCCGATTCGTTAACTTCCTTGAATTTCATTTTTTGCGCTTGTCCCTTTTCATTTCCGAAATTTTTCTCGGCAAAATCTACAAGAGTGTTAAAATCCGCATCGCCCACAACGCAAAGAATCATGTTGTTTGGAGTGTATGTTTCTTTGAACTTCCGAACCAGATCTTCTCGTTTTATCGAATTCATTGTCTCGAAAGTTCCTGCAAGATTTATTTTCATCGTCCCCGTATAAAGTTGTTTTTGAATTTCATCGAAGACGTGCATTCGCGGATTGTCTTTGTACATTTTGATTTCTTCGAAAATGACTTTCCTTTCTTTCTCCACCTCTTTTTCATCGAACAGTGGATTTTTTACTATGACTGACAAAACAACAAGCGCAATGCTCAAATGCTTGCTCGGCATTTTGCACCAAAAAGCGGTCAGCTCTTCGACAGTAAAACCGTTAAGCTCGCCGCCATTGTTTTCAATCTCTCCGAAAATTTGTTCCCATGTCCTGTTTGCAGTCCCCTTGTAAAGCATGTGCTCGATAAAATGGCTTATCCCTTTTTCTCCCGGCTTTTCATTAACGCCTCCCACCTTCGCAGCAAAAGCGACGCTGACAATCGGCAAATCGCGTCTTTCAAGAATAACAGTCATCCCGTTTTTCAAAACTTTCCTGAAAAATTGAACCATTACTAAATTAATCAGAAACTATTTTTAAAATCTGTTGTTCTCGGTTGGCCAAATTAATTGCCTTTTTCTTCAAAACTCAAATACCTTTCTCCTGCAATTTCGAAATCATCAGTGTACTGGAAATTCTCTCTTATAAAATCAATCAGCCATTTCCTGTTCGCAAAAAACTTCTTTCTCCTCGCCCAGGACTGCGTCGCAAAACTTACAACAACCCTGTCCGCAAGAGGAACTATTTCCTTCAAAAAAGTTTTCGTATAATTTCTCTCAAACTTTTCAAGCGAATCTATAACCTTGAACAAAAAAATTACCCTCGGTTTTTCTTCCTTTTCAATCAATTTTTTAATCTTCTCAATCTCAAACAAACTTGCATGAATCGCCTTGGCTTTCTTTGAAATCTTTGTCTTCTCAAAATAATTTTTCATAAGTTCGACAAGTTGCCCGACAGCTTCAACCCCGAGATAGTCAACTTTTTTTCCAATCTTTTCAAAGAACCTATAACTAAATCCATTGACTCCGCAACCCAAATCCGCAATGCTGATTTTATCCGGAAGATTTTTCAAAAGTCTCGAATAAATCTCTTCATAATGTTCGAACCTTTCACGCGTTGAAAGATGTTTCTTCAAAACTTCATCCGCGGAACGGTCTTTGAAAACCAAGAGTTTCTGCCCTGAAAATCCGGAGAAAGCTTTCCTCAAAAAATCCCGTGTCTTCTTAACTTTTTCCTCGTCCGAAAAATAATCTTTATCGAACTTCCCGAAAGCCTTCAACAAATCCGCCTTGGGCAGCTGCGAAAACTCCTTCTTCATTTCAATCCTTTCTATTATTTCTTCTTTATCCATGTTAATGTCTCCGACTTATAAAGCCATTTCCTTTGATATAAAACCTTAACTGTTTTCTCAAATCTTTCGAAACGCCGATTCGGAAACTTTTACCGATTTCAAATTCGTCATCAGAATCTTCAAGATAAAGTTCTTTTGAAAATTCTTTTCCGTTAAAACCTTTATCGATTTTCAAAACTGCGGTTAACAATCCGGGCCCGCTGCAGCGGGCATTGAAATTCATCGGCTCGAGAGCGCGAATCAAAACCGCGCCGGCTTTTCCTTCAGTCTCCGTAACAAAGTTCAGCATAAAATGTTTATGGACATTTTTCACAAGAATTATTCCTGGCTTCATCCACATCGCAACATTGTCTTTTCTCTTTCCAAATCTCGCCCACGAAGCGGGATCGCTTTCATCAAAATAGGCCTCATCTTCGACAATGCGCGCTTTCAAAACATCTCCGTTTTCCAACTTTCGAATAATAACTTTTCCAAGCAA
>CAYREP010000001.1:13101-24983 GCA_964423375.1 Candidatus Woesearchaeota archaeon
GCGCTTTCAAAACATCTCCGTTTTCCAACTTTCGAATAATAACTTTTCCAAGCAAGTCGTGGGCGACAGCATCCGAAGGCCTCGCGAAAAAGTCTTTACCCAACTTCATAAATTTTATAATGCGTTGAGATTTAAAAGTTATATGCAAATTGACTTTTATGAAGAGTTCCCCTCAAAAGAAAACCTTGAAAAATTGAGGCTGGTAAAATGGAAAATCCGCGTTTTCGTAGCCGCAAAATCTCTTGAAGAATTTCTGGTTCTTGAAAAGCAAATCAAAAAAATAAAGAAAGACACGGAAGTGGCATACTGGCCCATCATCCCCAATTCTTATTGGATATCTCCTCTGGCTAACACTAAAGATTTGAAAAAATTATTTGAAGAACTGGACTTGATAAAGAACCCTCTTTTGATTGACCTTGAACTTCCCTTAAAGAACAGGGGCCTCTTTTTCAAAAACATTTTTCATTTAAGAAAAAATAAAAAATTAATAAAACATTTTCTGGAAAAAAACAAATCAAAAATCACAACTGCAGAATCTCCATTCATATTTCTTTCAAAAATCCTGAAACTTTTAGGATTGAATTACGGTGTTGATTATGAGAGAAGTTTAATGTGGTACTCCAGCATGCTTCCGGATTGGTTAAACAAAGCGATCATGAAAAGATTGTCAAAACCGAAAAATAAGGCAAGTTACTCTGTCAGCCTCGGCACAATCGCAACAGGCATCCTCGGCAGTGAGCCAATACTGTCTCCGGAAAATCTTGAAAAAGATCTTGAATTTTGCAAAAGCAACGGATTCAAAAAAGTCATCATTTTCCGTCTTGGAGGATTAAATAAAAATTATATAAAAGTCTTGGAGAAATTCGCAGATTAAAATGCCAATCAATGCACATCCGGAATATCTCGCGGCAGAAAAAGAATATCTTGAAGCCGCGAATCTGGATGATAAAATTGAAAAACTGAAAAAAATGATTTCTCTTGCTCCGGCGCATAAAGGGGGAGAGAATCTCCGGGCGCAGCTTAAAACGCGCCTCAAAAAATTTCTGGAGCAAAAAGACAAAAACAAAAAATCCGGAAAGCAAAACAAGCAGACAATAAAAAAAGAAGACATGCAGGCGGCGATTGTTGGTGAAACCGGAACCGGGAAATCGTCTCTTCTAAATCTTCTTACAAATGCGAATCCTCAAATCTCCAAGAGCCCTTTCGCAAAATTCACAACGCAAAAACCGCTCGTCGGAATAATGGATTACTATGGAAGTCCGGTCCAAATAATAGAAATTCCGGCCGTCGAATCGGAATATTACGACAAAGGCCTGGTGAATAGCGCCGACACGGTTTTGATTTTGGTAACTTCCGCTGAACAGATCGAAAAAATAAAATCCGGGCTGAAAAACGCAAAAGGAAAACAAATTATACTGTTCAACAAATCAGATTTGCTTAACGAAAACGAAAAGCGAAAACTCTCGGCGAAGCTGCAAAGCAAGAAATACAATTTTGTTCTTTTCTCGGCGAAGAGCAAAGAGAACCTCCATGAACTGAAAGACAAGATTTTCATGAGTTTCGGAAAAATAAGAATTTACACAAAAGAACCGGGCAAGGAGGCAAATAAAGAGCGGCCCGTTATCTTAAGCCCAAATTCAACAGTCAGGGAAGTTGCGGAAAAAATCCTTAAAGGATTCTCCAAGTCCGTAAAGGAAATAAAAATCTGGGGGCCGAGTTCCAAATTCCCGGGCCAAATCGTCGGCATGAAGCACAGATTAAAAGACCTGGATGTGGTTGAATTCAAAACAAGATAGCTAAAGGAGGGGTTAGTGTAAGGGGAAACTTGGTGCCCCTCATTTGTAAGCGGCCTTATGCAGTTCCTGCAGTTTCTTGTCTTTTCTTAAATTTCCAAGAATAGAATTTATCTCTTTTGCAGCAGTATTCTTTATGTCAAGAGGATGCAGTTTCTTGTCTAGAAAATCTTTTTCCAATTCTTCATAATTTTTGTAGGTTTTATTTCCGCCAAATTTTTCAGGCCTTTCAACCGCAAGCTTCTCGCCTTTATCTTGCTTCAAAACAAAAATGAAATATTTCAGCAAAGCCATCACCCCGCTATCCGGATTTCCTTCGGCAAATTCTGCGCCCTTGATTTTCCTTTTTACTTTTTCTTCGTCATCCAGCAAATCTATCTTTGTAGCTTCAATGCTTGAACTCATCTGCTTCCCAACGAGGCCGCGAATCATCGGAACCATAAGTTCTATCCTCGGCTTGTAGCCGATCTTAGGCAGATACTCTCTTGCATAAACCATTATTTTCCTCTGGTCTAAACCCGCAAATTGCGCGTCAACTCCGAGATACTGCTCGTCAAGCGCTTGCATCAAAGGATAAATCATTCCCGAAAGCAAAACATCTTTTCCTTGCGCGGTCTTTACAGCTTCCGAGGCTGCTTTCGTAGAATTTCTCAAATTTGTAAAAGTGCTTAGTTTCAAAAGATCATGAAAATAATCCTTGTTCAATTGCAATTCGCTTCCTTTTACAAATTCCAAATTTTTCAAGTCAACGCCAATTTCTTTCAGGATATCTTCTATAGCTCTTTTGTAATATCTGTATCTTTTTTCCAGGACGTCAAAAGGAACGCCATCCAACAACGCGTGCAAATCCGCAAGCAGGATTTTTACTTTGCATCCGGCTTTCAAAAAATCAGCAATTTTCAATAAAGGAAAAAAATAAGCGATCGAAATGCTTCCTGTCGGCATTGTTCCCCAGTAAAGGCTGAATTCTTCTCCAGATTTCAAATGCTTCTTAAGTTCTTCTTCGCCGATAATCTCCTGCAGATTCCTTGTTATAAGTTCATATCTTTCCTTAAATCCTATTTTAGCAGCCATGAAAAACCCAAAGAAATATAATTATTAAACCTTTTGAAGAGGAAAATGCTTTTAGAGATTATCTTGGCATTGGTTATTGGAATTTTGGCCGGGACAATAACAGGCCTGACGCCGGGAATTCATATAAATCTCCTTGGCGTTTTGCTCGTTTCGCTTTCAGCTTCAATATTTGCAAAAATTCCTCCGATTTATCTTGCGGTTTTCATAGTCGCGATGTCCATAACGCACACTTTCACGGACTTCATCCCATCTGTTTTTCTCGGATGCCCCGACTCGGACACAGCTCTTTCGATTCTTCCGGGCCACAGCTTGCTGAAAAAAGGCCAGGGTTACGAAGCTGTTCTTTTGACAGTTTACGGAAGCGCCGCCGCGATAATTCTCTTGCTTTTCATCGCATGGCCGTCGATAAAAATCATGCCTTCAATTTATAATTCAATTCAAAACCTGATGCCTTACATTCTCATCGGAGCATGCATTCTCTTGATAACTTTTGAAAAAAAGAAGTTAAGCGCGATCTTTGTTCTGCTTTTCACCGGCGCGCTCGGCCTCTGCGTATTGAACCTGCCTTCCCTCAACCAACCGCTGCTTCCGCTTCTTTCCGGACTTTTTGGGGGCTCAATGCTCCTTATAAGTATAAAAGCCAAAAGCAAGATTCCTCCTCAGATAATAAACAAGCCTAAAGCAAAGTTTGCCCGCCCGCTCCTCGGCGCTTTGATAGCTTCCCCGTTGTGCAGTTTTCTTCCCGGACTCGGAAGCAGTCAGGCGGCGATAATCGGCCACAGGTTTGCAAGAATAAATCCTGAAAACAAAGAACAATTCCTCGTCCTGCTCGGAGCGACCAACACCCTGGTCATGGGATTTTCTTTTCTCGCCCTTTATGCTATTGCCAAAACAAGAACCGGCTCGGCCTCGGCAATTCAAAAAATCCTCGCAGATTTTTCTCCGCACATCCTTATATTGATAATTGCCGTGATTTTAGTGGCGGGAGGAATTTCTTTTTTCACAACATCTTTTCTGGCAAAACGATTTTCTGAATTCGTGGAAAGAATAAATTACACTCTCCTTTCTTCAATAACCCTCGCAATTCTTTCAATAGTCGTAACCTTGGTTTCGGGATTTCTCGGCTTTATAATTCTTGTAATCTCGACATTCACCGGATTGTATTGCATCTCGCTGGGAACGCGAAGAACGAGCATGATGGGCTGCCTTTTAATTCCGACCATCTTGTTTTATCTGTTTAGAATTTAACCTGAGAAGTTAACCAAACCATTGGTTCAAGCTTTCCTGCTTTTCAGGATCTTTGCCAAAAATGCTGTCTATATACTTCTTGACAAGCTCGATGTTCTGCCGAAGATAAGTTGAAAGATGATACTTTTCCGCGAGATTAAGCGCAGGTTCAAGATACTTTTTTATTCCGCCTTCATTGACGGTAAAAATTAATTTCCCCCGGCAAACAGGACACCTTCCTGTAAGGGGCGGCCTTCGGATAATTTCATTGCATCCGACGCATCTGAATTCCTGCATAGAGAATTTCCTTAGATTACCTCTCAGATCCCGGATAAAATGCCGCTCAATAACAAGCTTCACAGTGTCGGAAGTGTCTGCGGCCCGAATCTTTTCGGAAAGGTTCATTTGGTGCTCCACTTTTTCCTGCATGGTGCCGAGAGTTTTATATGAAGAACAGACCGCCGCTTCGTTGAAATCTTTTGTATCATGAGTGAATCCAATTTTTACAAAAGGGTCCCTTCCCTCCTTAAGAGCAAGTTTCACGCTCGGGACCTTAACTTCCGAAGAATGTTTTCTTTGTTCTGCGGCCCGATAAAGCTCAAGGGGGTATTCAAAATTTTCCAGCATTTCTAAATCCAAAATCTGATCATCGACCTCTCCCGCGCGAATCCTGCCGTTCAGAACCAGCGGCGCGTCCTGAGTCCCTCCCCTGTGGCTTGGAAGAAACTTCTTGGAAAAATTAAGGAGAACATCAAGAAGCATCATCACGGCAATTTCATCTCCGTCACAATCTCTCCTAACGGCCGCATGCATATAAGGACTCGCGTAAAGTCCCTGCGCATTTGCAAACCCGATTATTCGGGAAATTACTCCCGCGCAATTGTGCGGCGCCATGCAGACCGCAAGTTTTCCCACAAGATCGTTCCGCGTCTTGATATTGTATATAGGTTCCTGCTTGTAGAGCTTTACAAGAAGGTCGTCAATAAATTTGGCTATTCTTACAAAAACATCATCCGCCCGCTCATCGGTCCCTTCGGGAGAACTTGGAAGGAGGATGTCATGAGGCATAAGTTCAACAATCTGCTCTTCGCTCTCAAGAGGTTTTCCAAAAATGTCTTTTTCATAACCCAGATCCTTAAGTTTGTCAACGCTGACGGAGATTTCCCTCGGCCGGAAAGAAGTAATGGGAAGTTCGGTGGCGTCAAACCGTATGGTTCCGTCTTTGTTAACCTGCAACCCGTGTTTTGCCCGGAGAATCCCTTTTGCAAGAGGTTCCATTTCTTTCCCGGAAGAAGACATTCCGCGAACGCCTTTGATAAGTGCGGGCATCTCTTCGCTTAAAATCCCTATCTGCTCCTTGGCCTTGTCTAAATAATGCTTCATGTCTATGGAGCCATACGCGGAAGTTCTCGAATTTCCGTGAATCTCGCACGGCGCTTTCAACTTTTGGTCGCATTCCCTGCAGTAATACATCTTTTTTGTTTTGCTTCCGCAATCTTCGCAGATAGGGTAAATCGTCTCTTTATTGCAGGCCTCGCAAAAGTTTATTGAGAATTCCCCCCGCACATTTCCCGCTTTCGCAGCTTCATAAACGCTTCTTAATCTCCCGCCTTCTTTTCCCACAGTAAAAAGAATATTCGGGCTTCCGGTCAATTTTCTTAACTTTGCTTTTTCGGGCCTCCCCATCCTTGAACCGACAAAATCTCCGGCACGGTCACGAATTTCAAATCTGGAAAGCTTGTTTACAGCCTCCAGGAGATTCTCGGATTTAAGCGCGGCCTCTTGAAAAGTTTCTGCATTAAGCTTATCCTTGAGCGTTCCCTCTTCAGTCTCCAAAAGCCCCAGGTCCAGTCCAAGATTTACAAACAAGTCTCTGCTCCGTTCCCTGTCGATGACAACATTTTCTATAGTGACGTCGTGCTCAACCCCCAAAAGCTCCAAAGCCCGTTTGCCTTCTGAAAACTTTTCTTGATGCGATTTTGAATAAGGAAGAATTATCTTTTTGCTTATTCTGGAATACCTAAGCCATTCCGTCAGGTTGAGAAACTGCTCTTTTGAGATTTGGGTCCAAAAAAAGATATGGTTTGGATGCAGTGAAACCCCGGTTCTCCCGCTTATATTCATCGCATCTTCGAGATTAACTTCCGAAGCGTTTATGGCCCCTTCGAGTTCAGGATCTTTTTCCCGCAGTTCCAAAGCCCACCATTCTTCGACATAGCCGGGCTTTATCAAAAGAGCGTTTCGGTTTACTACATCGCTGAATGGAAAAAGCAAATCGCCAAAATATATTATCTCTTCGGTCTCGTTGTAGAGCCTTCTCCCTTCTTCTAAGGTCTTCAGTTTTTTCACGCTGCCGTTCTTTAGTTTTACTATCGGGCCTTCTATCGAATCGCAGACTGTCGCCACCATCCCCTTGGTCGGCTTTTCTATTTTAAGCTGAGTTCCGACGGCAATAAAATCGTCCGTAATCCCCATTGTCGCAGGATGGACCGAAGCTGCGCTGAAACCGGAAACCCTTCCCCGCCCATACCTAAACCTGAAAGCCCCGGATTGTGAAGGATGGCCGAACACCGGCCTTCCCGCTACAAGATCCTTTATGTAAGTTGGCCGAACGTCGGAACTTTTAGCTTCTTCTTTCTTTGGAACGGCGTTCCTCCTTTCGTGGACTTCAATGTATTCTTCAAGAAAATCAAAACCCGTGGTCGCGAAACCTTCCTTGGCTTTTACGCCCTTCAAAAGCCTAAATGCCTTGGGACCTTTTTGCGCCAGACCTTCGGAAAAAATAAGGCACATTCCCCCGCGGATATAATTTGTTTCGACCCTCTCGAGATTCTTGTAATTGGAGACCTCTTTTTTCTCTGTGGGTTCTCCTGCAATTTGAATCGGCAGGTTTTTCGCGAGAAATTCTATCTCTTCGTCCGTCGGCATATATTGGAGATTGGTTATACGCTCATGGTAATCATGGTTCTCGGTTACATATCGCTTAACCTCGTCTTCAGTGGGATCGTATTTGGCGTAGCCGAACATCTCCCTAAGATAGTCTATAACCATGAGGCCTCCACACGAAGTCGTAGTTCCGGCGCTCCTTATCGGCCCGGAGAAAAAAGCCGCGAGGTAATCCTTTCCATCGCGGGTCTTCATTACTTTCAACCCGGTGAATCCTTCGATAGGTGAAGAAACGACTCCAAGAGTAAGATAAGAAAATCCCACCCTTATGCCCGCCTCCATTGCCTCAAGCTGCCCTGAAAATTTGCAGAATTTTTCTTTGGCAACTTCCTCCGCAATCTTAAATGCGACGGCGTAATCCAGTTGACCGTGCTGTTTTTCAAGCTCTAAAATCCGCTCGTCAATTCCGCAGCCGCTCATTTGGGGATAGAGGGTAGCTATCAGCTCGACGCATTTTTGCGCCATAGTCTTTGCAAGAGGAACCTCCACTCTGTCAACAGGATCAAATCCTTTTGCTTTGGCTACCTGGGCCACTGCATAAACTTTTTTGACTTCTCTTTCAATATTTTCAAAATACAAATCGGTCTCGCTCATGAAGCCTCCAATATTGAAGCTAGCTCTGAAAAATCGGCAACAGACCTGAACTTTCCAAGCTCTTTTTTATTTGAATTGAAAGCTATTGGATAGCCGACAATCTCAAGGGCAGGAAGGTCGTTGAGGTCGTCTCCGATGTAACATATTTCTGAAAGCTTAATCCGATTCTCTTTGGCGAGCTTCCTCACAAAATCTCCTTTGCTCTCAAGGTCTATAATCAATTCCCCGTCTCCGGTAAATTTTCCGTCAAAGATGTTCAGGATGTTTGAAAAAGCGAAGTCCATCCCGAGTTCGTCCCTTGCCTTGTCCGCAACAAAACTGATTCCCGAAGAAACTATCCCTTTTTTCACTTCCTTTCCAATAGAAGAAAAAAATTCTTTGGCCCCTTTCGAGTAAGGTATCGGGAATAAAATCTTGTCCATTTCGCCCGCCGAGATTCCTTTCAGCATTTCGAGCTGTTGAGCAAACCATTGAGAGTAACTGTTTTCCTCTTTTCCAAAAAAGGCGTCCCTTTTGGAAGACCATTTTTCTCTTGCTTTTTCGGGAAGCAGTTTTGATAAGGCTTCAAAACTGGACAAAAAAGGATTGTCATATCCCCAAAGTGTTCCGTCTCCGTCGGTCAAAATCATTTTTATCATCTTATTCTTCCATCAGGACAAGCGCTGCGTCATATTTTTTCTGCACTAGACTCTTCGCTTCGGGCAGCAACTGATTGTATTTATTTTTCAATTTTTTCATAACAGAGCCGACAGCCTCTTTCCTAGATTTATGTTCATAAACCAATGCAGCTTCAAACAAACCTCCGATGTCGTCAAAAGCGCTAAGGGTATCAGCTTCTATAATCGCTCTTAATTCTGGCGAATCTCCCTCGCTGCCCACAGAACCGCGATGATTCAGGATACAAAATTTGACCTTAGCTATTTTATCTTCAGGATAATCAAACTCTTTCAGTTTATCTTCCGCAATTTTTGCTCCGGTAATATGGTGATCCGCTCTTCCGTAAATTATAGAACCAATGTCGTGAAGCCATGCGGCAATTTCTACAACCTCCAAATCTGCGTCAAATTTCCCTGCCAGCTTAACAGCATAATTATGCATCGGAATAAAATGATACTCATAAGCCGAACCAGGATTAGCCCGGGGTTTTCTGCATTCGTCTTCTACAAAGTTTCTTACAGCTTCTATAAGTTCTTTATTCATTTTTCCCTCTCGTGGTCCGCAGAAACTTCAAAATCGAGGATTTTGACGGCCCCTGTTTTAAGATTTAAAATTGGCACTTTGCAAAAATCGGGTTCGTTTCCCATTTTCTCCTGGAAAGGAGTCATGCCCTCCCATGCGGCCCCCGAGATAACGAGAACGTTATTGTAGAAAGTTATTCCGCATTTGTGGGTGTGGCCGGAGAAAAAAATGTCTGGAACTTTTTCTATGATGAATGGGTCTTCTTCGAGAGGATAATACTGAACCGAGCCGTGCGACGGTGCAAGGTGCCTGTTCTTAAGGAGATATGTCATTATCTTTTCGGGGGCGTTTGAGGCTCGCGCCTGGATTAAAGAAGGAATATTATCTGCGTAATAAAAATAAGAAAAGCCGTGGTACATTAAGAGATCGAATCCCGGAAAGCCGTCGCGCTTTGCGAAATTGACTTTGCAGGGATTGGTTGCGACAATGACATTTTCAAGTTTGTAGAGAGATTCTGCAAACTTTTTGTCAAATATTGGCTGCGGCTCCATCAGCCGGACGCAATCGTGGTTTCCTGGGATCACGACAATTGTAATGTCCTTTCTTATTTTGCTCAAAAGTTCCGCCGCGCCTTCAAATTGCTTTTGTACGTCGGGAATTTCCAAAAAATGTTCCTGCTCCGGAAAAATTCCGACCCCCGCAATCAGATCTCCCACCATGAAAAGATACTTTATTTTGCTGACTTCAGGAGTGTTTGGAAATTTGCCGTTAATGTAATCTATAAATTTCATGAAGCTTTCTTTCATAAAAAGATTGCTCCCGTAATGAAAATCCCCGATAAACATCGCATATTCTTCAACAGGTGATTTCTTTCTTTCAGGCAACATTGCGTCCGGAAAGACAATTTCATTAGCGAAGAGTATTTCTTTATTGCCGGAACCCGAGATTCCTATTACAGAGTCAAGAGTTATCTCCTCCCCCTCCCGATGAAGATCTTTTTTATTTTGGTTTATCAGGACTTTTATGGTCCCTGTTTGGTCTTCAATTTCAAGAATAAGGTTCCCGTTTTTTGTGACGCTCTTGCTGGAGACAAGCCCTATAATCGAAATTCCCTGGCGGTTTCCGGAAATCTTGTTTATGGAAACTAGATTTTTCAGGTTGGGGTGTTCCTGCAGGATGGTTCTCATTTTGACGAGCCGGTTTCTGAAAAAATTGGTAAAATCTACAGGCTCAACTTTTTTCTTTGCCATGGTGGGAAAAGACCGGACTTCTACGGGCGAAAGAACTTCTTTCCTTGCGCTTTCTGTTCTTGTGGGAGCAACCTCTCTTGAAATTTCTAGCTCGAGGCCGAGCTTAATCTTTAGTTTTTCCAAACTCTTTTGGCCATCTTCCCGGACCAACCCGCCGAGATTTTCAAATTGCTTCATTCCCCTGACAAAAACGCTTTTGGTAATGACGTTGCTGTGGGTGTTTTCTTTCACCTTTTCAAGCATCAACCTCACGGTGCCCGAATCTGCGGTTTCGTTGAACAAGTTTAAGACTTCATTGTCCAACAAGATTCCTTTTTCCATGCAAAAATTGAGCAATTCTTTTTTATCCATTATGAGATTGATTACAAAAATTGAACTGATTCTTTAATTATTTCCTTGGCTTTTTCTCTAATATCGGTTGTTATCGCGAGCTTTATTTCTCTCATCCTTCCCCCTCGCCCTTTTGAGATAATCCTGACATTTATGATGCCCAACATATCGAATTCTTGTATAATATCAGACACTCTCCTTTGTGTAAGGACTTCCGACTTGTTTTTTGAGCACACTTCCCTATAGAAATTATAAACGTCTCCTGTAAAAATTGGCTCTGCAGCCCTCCCGCCCCTTAAGGAGTCCCGGCTTCTCTGTTCAACCAAATTTATTATTGAATGCAAAACATATTGGAATTGTTTTGGTTCCGAGCGAATGACGTCAAGGATTTTGTCTTTCTCTATTTTACTGTTCGCGTCGTCTATGTGCTTCAGAAGGATTTTTCCGGAGCTGTCTCTTTCGGCAAGCTCTCCTGCGACTCTTAACAGATCCAAGGCTCTACGCGCGTCGCCGTGTTCCCTTGCAGCATAAGCTGCGCACTTCGCGATTACGCCTTCTTGCAATATATTTTCTTTAAAAGCAAAGCCCGCCCTTTGGTTCAATATCTCCTGAAGCTGCAGTGCATTGTAAGGCGGGAAAACGATTTCCTCTTCGCTCAAAGAGCTCCTAACCCTTGGATCAAGCTCATCAAGAAAAGTCAAATTATTGCTTATCCCGACAACGCAAATCTGCGCTTTTGAAAGTTCAGAATTTAGCCTGGTTAAGTTATACAAAAAGTCGCTGGAAATTTTTTTCACTGCCTGGTCTATTTCATCCAAAACCAAAACGATTAGCTGTTTCTCGGAATCGATGATTTTTATGAATTTGCTATAAACAGCTTCCGTAGGAAGGCCGGTGTCAGGGACGTCTCCCCCAAGTTTCTTTATCAGCTCTGCTAAGATCCTATACTCGGTGTCCGAAATCTTCCTAAGTTTGCAGTTGAGATATTCTATCTTTAATTTAAAGCCGTTGTTTTTTGCCGACCTTTTCATTAATTCATCTTTTACAAAAAGTATCGAGAGAGTTTTTCCGGTTCCGGTCTTCCCGTACAAAAAAAGATTGCTGCTTCTTTCTCCCCTTAATACAGGAGCCATAATTGAAGCAATTTGTTTTATCTGTTCTTCCCTATGGGGAATCTCTTCAGGCTGATAATTTATTTGCAAAAAAGATTTGTCTTTAAAGATAGTGTTTCTGTCAAAAGACTCAAAGATTTTATCCAATTCAAGTGCCATTTTCCTCCGTTTGTTTTGAAAAGAGAAACACACTCACACTTTGATTTCCTATGGAAAAATTAAAGCAAGTGTTTTTCTCATCGTAAAAACCTTGCGTTATTATATAAACAATTATGACTACTGAAAAAGAAAAACACCTCAATTTCTTGTGGAAATTAATAAATTATATTTTTAATTTTAGTTAATTTTGATTCTAATTAACAGATAATCTAGTTTTC
>CAYREP010000001.1:25083-30150 GCA_964423375.1 Candidatus Woesearchaeota archaeon
AATTGTATAATATATAATTTTGATTCTAATTAACAGATAATCTAGTTTTCAATTGTATAATATATAATTTTGATTCTAATTAACAGATAATCTAGTTTTCAATTGGTATAATATATAATTTTTATTTAATATATATAATATATAATATATAATTTTTTAAATAAATAATAAATAATAAAACTCAACATTTCTTTTAAAAACATTTCTATAAGAAATCATGGGGTCAGTGAGTTTTCAAAAATAATTTGGATTTTCTTAAATCTATTATTTATTTTATAACATTCTCTTATTAAGAAAATTTATATTCTCAAAAAATAAGAAACAATATGGAAGTAATCATGAGGCCTTATGAAAAAATCTCAAAGAAAGAGAAAAATCTGAATTGGCGCCAATAGAAAAAGAGGAACTTCTAAAGATAGGGCAGCTTGAAAAAGCTCTGAAGAATTTCAAGGAGAATATTACACTGGAAGGAACCGGAGTTGCCTACGCATGGATTTCAAATCAGGTGACTGGACCTGTATTAAAAATTCAACCCTTTGAAAAAGCGCATATCAGAAAATACCATTTGCCTCAAAAATCTACTCGCACTGGCGGAATGCAACTTATATCTCCTTTTCACATAATAACTTTAATTATATCATTTTCTTTAAATAAGATCTTAATATTATGTCAAATTAATTATACTTCTCATTCACAGAAAAGTTTATATAGGATTTTCATGTATTTTTCTCATGCAAGATAAAAACCCTTTCTCTGCAATCACGGGGAAAATGATAGTCACAAAAGAGGGCAAGAGGCTCGGTTTCGTCAAGGATATCACTTTTGAAACCCGTTCAGGAGAACTGATAAATCTCGTTGTAAAAGATTCTACGCCTTACGTCAGAAACCTTAACCTTGAAAAAACCAGCTCAAACGAACTTCTTATTCCTTACAATTCTATAATCGCAATCGGCGATTTTGTAATAGTCTCCGAAGAAGATTTGATATAATTTCTCTTTCTATAACAATTACATAAAATATCCTAAATTACTAATACCAAAAATTTAAAAACACTTTTCAGATTGGTTCTATATGAGATTATTGGGTTTTAATTTCAGCAAAATCAGCGCGGAAAGGCTGGAAGGCGGAGCTAAAGACATTCAGGTTGTGCCGAATATAGTCATCAGTGACATAAAACAGGTCAAGCCTGACATGGTGAAAACCAAAGAAGAATTCATCGGAGTCAAATTTTCCTATATTCTTTCCTATGATCCAAAATACGCGAAACTTGAGTTTTCCGGAGACGTGCTGGTCTCGGTTGATCCTAAAGAAGCCAAAGAAATTATCAAAGAATGGAAGGATAAAAAAGTCTCCGAAGACTTTAGGATTTTTCTTTTCAATCTCATAATGAGAAAATCCAACGTTAAGGCTCTTGAACTGGAAGACGAACTTAACTTGCCTCTCCACATCCAGATGCCTTCCATAAGAAAAGAAAGTTTTCAGTCAGACCAAAAAACCCCTGAATCAAAATCCAAATAATTTCTGAATTCCTTCTTGCCTCAATTTTCAAAAGTCATTCAATAATCTTTTAAAATCAGATTCCTTCTTCAAAATTATGAAAATTTCTTCTGAAAAAAGAGATAAAATCTCTGAACAGATTCTTGCTGTGCTGTTTATGAATTCACCTAAACCCCTTTTCACATTTCACATAGCCCGCGAGATTGTCCGCGACGAGGAATTTGTGAAAGACCTGCTCCAGGGCTTAAAGAAAAAAGGCCTCGTAGTTAAAGTAAACAAAAACCCTGAAGGAATTTCTTACAAACGCCGCGCGCGATGGAAACTTACAAACGAAGCTTACGAAGCTTACAAAAAACATTCTTCTGCAAGCAAGCAACCCTAAAATTAATTTTAGTGTTTTGAATCTTGATTAACTTTTTATAGTTCATATATGTTGATTTTTAATGGATCAAATAAAAGAAGCTTTCAAAAAAGTGAAAGAAGATATGGATTCTTTAAGATCCGAACTTTTCTCAATAACTCAAGAAATCAAAGAATTGAAAGATACCTTAAATTCATTTGTAGTTCCTAAAGACACTTCAGAAGAAGTGCCTAATTACTCTTTTCAACAGACAAACCAACAGACAGACAGACAAATAAACCAGACAGTTCCAACACATATTCCAACAGATAATTTGCCTTTTAAGCCCCAAAAAGCCCAAAATTTACCTATTTCCAGTGGAAATGGAGGGGTTCCAACAGACAGACAGACAAACCAACAGACAGACAGACAAACCCAATATCTACCGCAAAACTACCAAAAGTCTCTCTTCCCAAAAGATCCCAATTCTATGGAAAACGCTCTGGAAATCCTAAATTCTCTCGATAGCATAAAAAAAGAAATTCGCTTGAAGTTTAAGGATCTCACAGACCAAGAATTCCTCGTATTTTCTACCCTTTACCAACTCGACGAAGAATACGGCTTTTCCGAATACAAAACCCTCTCGAATATTCTTCGCCTAAGCGAAAGTTCCATTAGAGATTACGTCGGAAAACTCATAAAAAAAGATATCCCTATAGAGAAAATCAAGGTAAACAACAAGATGGTTAAGCTCACAATCTCCTCAAACCTCAAGAAAATTGCTTCTCTTCAAACTATCCTGCAACTCCGGGGACTTTAGCTTCAAAAACATTAAAGCCCCTGGATATTTACTTTTTCGCTTTACCGAATAAGTATCTACATTACCTCTCACTAATTTTTCTCTTTTCCCTCGAGAAATCCTTCATGAGCGAAGTTTCCCCAAACTTCTCTCTTTTTTAAGATCTCACTATTTTGTCAAGTCCCTTAACTCTCAATTTTTCAGTTTTTTGAACCTCCCGAAAAGTGCTAAAACCCCCACTTCCCCCCTTTCTCTCAAAAATTTAATCTTTTTATTCATATTAATCCTCACTTTATTCTTTTTTATTGCTTTATTTTTTAGTTTTTTTCGCTTTTTTTGGACTTTTTCTTATCTCCAACTCTCACTTTTGCCTTTTTTAGCATTTTTTCTTTGATTTCTTCAGGTATAAACACTCTCTTTTTGCCGTTTTTCTCTATAGCTTCTTCTATCAAGTCCTCACTTTTCTGTTTTATGGCATTTATTTGGCCTCTTATAGTAGATCTCTCCTTTCCTAACATGGCTGCAAGGTCATCATAGCTGAGCTTCATGTCACTATTCAAAAGTATCCACAGTATAGCTCTTTCGGTTACTGAAAATTGCTCTAAATTTGGTGTTTGGACAGCTGTTTGAACAGGTGTTTGGACAGCATAAACAGCTGTTTGTTCTTTGGACACCCGCGCGGGTGTTTTGGACACCCTGTTTATTTTCATCTCGCCCATGAAAGAAATAATATGTTTCATCTCTGAAAGTTCTTCTTTTATCGTCGACAAATCATCCTTCAACAACTCAAGGTCCTTTTTGTGGCCGTTTTTTTCGGATTCAAGATAGTTTATCCAGCCGCTTATAGAATCCATATCTTTTTTTACAGAATCAAAACTGTGCCTTACCTCGTTTTTCAAACTTTCAACCTCTTTTTTCTTGCCAAACCAATTGAACATCACATATGTTGTAAAATATACTTTAAAAATATTTCTTTTTTTCGACGCTATTTTCCTAAATCTCATCATAAGAATCATACAAAAATCAAAGCAAAAATTAGCCTGCAAAAACATTAAAATTTTATAATATTTTCAAAAAAACAGCATAAACAGCCTGTCCAAACAGCCATAAACACCTTAAACAGCTGTCCAAACACCCTGTTTATCGTCGACAAAAACTTCAACAACCAAAAATCCCTGTCCAAACAGCCATAAACACCCTCTTTCTTCTTTATTATTAACTAACCTTACCTTAGTGAACAACTGCCGCGGACTTCTAAAGAAATCGGCAAAAATTTCCTCCGAAAATCTTCCTGAAATTTTATTCTCAAAAACTCTGATTTTGCCAAATTTTTTAAACAACCTCCACTTCATCCATTCAGAAAAAGAGGAAAATGGCAACTAAATCACCCAGATCTAAATCTCAAAAATCTGAAAAATCGGCAAAAGTAACGCCCATCGAAGCAAAAAAATTTGCATTTGATGTAAAAAAGCAGGCAATAACTGCATGGACTGCCGCTCTTGGCCTTGTCATTGCGCTGGCCTGGAACTCTGTATTTATGTCTCTCTTCCAATCCATTACAGGCAGCTTGTTCAAAAACGCACCCGCATTTTTGGCCCTTATCTTTTCTGCATGCTTCACAACAATTCTTGCAGTTATAGGCATAATAATTCTAAACAAGTGGTCCAGCAAGCCCCCAAAAATGCAAAAGAACAATAAATAACTAAGCTAATCTAAGTGAACATGAATCTAAGAAATCGGGCCAGGCAGTCAATAAGGGTAAGCAAAAGATTCAAGAGAGAATACCGGAAAGAAATCCGAATGCTCATAATCATAACCCTTGGGTTCACAATAGCATTCACCTGGCGCCAAACCCTTTTTGACATCTCACAATCTTTCGTTCAATGGATCACTCATGTCCAAACCTCCACAACCTCAAGTATCCTTGCTTCAATATTCATAACTCTTGTAAGCCTCGGCCTTATATGGATAACTTCCAACTTAATCAAAGAATCTCCGGATGAAAAATATTCTTAGACACAAATCAAAAATAATAATCCTATTAACTAACCTTACCTTAGTGAACAACTGCCGCGGAGCGCTTAGATAAACAGCAAAAATTTCCTAAAAATCAAAACAAAAATACCTTACAAGAACCTCAAAACACCCAAAAATCTTACAAATTCCCCTCAAATCAATTCTCAAGGTAAAACATTCGTACAACCTATATTGTAGGAACCGCTACGAAGGTGAGCTAAGTGAACATGTTTATTGCAGGAGCATAAATTCTAAAAAGAAAAGCGCTTTAGAGATTTCATGAAAAGCCCTATAGAAAAGCCATGGGTCGTCTTTACTTGGAATGGAGTTTATGGGGGCTATTTAGACATAGCCAGAATAGCAGAGTATCAAGATGATTCTCATTTCAGTATTAGGCTAAGTGACTTTAACCGTG
>CAYREP010000002.1:0-24179 GCA_964423375.1 Candidatus Woesearchaeota archaeon
AAAGATTCAGATATAATCAATCGAATTTCTCATCAAACATCCGCTCTTCCTTGAAACCCAGAGCCTTCAATTTCTCTTTCGTCTCCTTTATCATTTCCTTCAATCCGCAAATGTAAAAATTTCCGTCAAAATCCTTAGGAACGTATTTTTCCAAAAAATCCTGCACATGCCCAACATTTCCGGACTTGCCTTCAGGCGTTCTGGGCTGGCTGAAAACATTATGAAATTCAAAATTCTCATGTTTGCCTGAAAGCTCCGAAAATTCTTCATCGTAAAGCGAATCTTTTTCAGTTCTCGCAGATTTCAGCAGGATAATCCTTCCTTCATGATTTTTGTTTAATGAATCTGTTATCATCCCGACAAACGGCGCAATTCCGACTCCGGAAGCAATAAAAAATAAATCTTCATCTTTTGATGAATCAATTGTAAATCTCCCGGCAGGACCGAAAAGCTCGACTTCCTGTCCAACTTTCAATCCGCGAATAAATTCTGAAGCAAGTCCGCCAGAGATAAGTTTCGCGCAAAATTCAATTTCCTTATTTTTGCTTTTCTCATCTGAGGCATTCACGATTGAAAAAGGCCGTCTGATTTTCGCGCCGTCCTGCCTTAACACACTAAGAGACAAATACTGCCCCGCCCTGAACTCAAAATCCGAAGGGACTGATAGTTTCAAAAATCTTATATCTTCTCCTTGATTTTTGACATCAAGAACTCTCGATTTGAATATGCTTATCATTTTCATTTTCCTTCAGCCAGCCATAACCTTTTTCTTCTATGTGGTCTGCAAAATCGCTGCCTTCCTCCAAAACAATTTTCCCATCCAGCATTATTAAAACTTTATCTGGTTTTATATAATCCAAAATCCTTTTGTAATGCGTGATGATTAAAACGCAGTTTCCTTCATTGGCAAATTTTCTCACCCCGCGCGCAACAGTCCTAAGAGCATCTATGTCAAGGCCGGAATCAGTCTCGTCCAGAATCGCAAGTTTCGGATTTAGGGTAAGCATCTGTAGTATCTCCGACTTTTTTTTCTCGCCGCCCGAGAATCCCTGATTCAAATACCGATCCAGAAAACTTTCATCCATATCAAGAAGTTTGGCTTTTTCTTTCAAAAACTCATGAAACTCCAAAACCGATTTCTTCGCTTCAGGTTTTGTTGCATTATATGCCTGCTTGAGGAAATTTGAAAGCGCGACTCCTTGGATTTCTTTCGGATACTGAAACGACATGAAAACTCTTTTCTTGGCAATTTCATCAGCTTTAAGGCCTGCAAGATTCGCATTTTCAAATAAAATTTCTCCGGATTCTATTTTATATTTCGGGTTTCCTGTAATTGCATTTGACAAGCTTGTTTTGCCGCTGCCGTTCGGTCCCATCAAAGCATAAACCTTCCCTTTTTCAAGCTTCATGTTAACGCCTTTCAGAATCTCCTTTTCATTTTCTTCGTCATCAACTATTGAAACTCTTAAGTTCTTAACTTCAAGCAAGCTCATTTTTTCTCCCATTAATAGATTTAATTTCATCGATTTTCTTCAGTGCTTCAAGCGGAAACAGTTCGCAGCCGGTTCTTGTGGAAGAGATTTCAATTCCCAAGAATTTGTCTATATCTTTTTTCTCAAGGTTTTTCAAATCTTCCAAAGCCATTCCGATAATGTTTTCCATAAGAATCTCTGCAGAAACAGCGCTGACAAAGCACGCCTTTCCATGGAATTTTGCATCAGCGATTTTTCCATTCTCAACTTTTAATTCTATGAAGATCTCATCGTCGCAGCCCGGGTTTTTCATCCGCGATTCGTGGGTCTTGCCTTTCAACTCGCCAAAGCATTTCTTTTCCGCGTAAATTTCAAGCAACCTTTCTTTGTATAATGAATTCATAGTAATCAGCAAACTGAATTTTCAATCTCCAATTCAATCAATTTATTTAATTCTGCCGCATATTCAAGCGGAAGTTCCTTTATGACCGGCTCTATGAAACCCGCAACTATCATTTTCGTCGCTTCTTCTTCCGACAAGCCGCGGGACATCAGATAAAAAAGTTGGTCTTCGCCGATTTTTCCGACCGCGGCTTCATGGGCGACTTCAACATCGTTTTCCGAAACTTCCATGCTTGGGAAAGTTTTTGCCTTGCTTAAATTGTCCATCATCAGCCCATCGCATCTTACAGAAGCTTTTGAATTTTTGTTTCCGGATTTTATCTCAACTAAACCCCTGTATGAAGTTATTCCTCCGTCTTTGCTTATGCTCTTGCTTATAACATTGCATTTCGTGTTCGGCGCCAGATGATAAACTTTGCACCCAGTATCTTGTTCTTGACCCTTGCCTGCATAAGCAATTCCAATATAATCTGTTCGTGAATTCTCTCCGCGCAAAACGCTGCACGGATATAACATTGTGATCTTGCTTCCGAGATTTCCGTTCACCCATTCCATTATTCCGTTTTCATGAACTATTGCGCGCTTTGTGTTAAGATTGTAAGTGTTCTTACTCCAGTTTTCTATGCTTGAATATCTCACTCTTGCATTTTTCAAAACGTGAATTTCAACGCAGCCTGCGTGCAGGGAATTTTCAGAGTAAAGCGGCGCAGAACATCCTTCTATGTAATGAACTTCACTGCCTTCATCAGCGATTATCAGAGTGTGTTCAAACTGCCCGCCGCGTCTGGCATTCATTCTGAAATAAGCCTGCAACGGAAGCTCGACTTTCACGCCTTTTGGAACATAAATGAAAGTCCCGCCGCTCCAGACCGCGCAATGCATCGCAGCGAATTTATGGAGCGCGGGCGAAACGCAGGTTGTCATGAAATATTTCTTTACAAGTTCCGGATGCTGTTTCACCGCTTCGTCCATATCCAAAAAGACGACACCCTGCGCTTCAAGGTTTTCTTTCAGCCGATGATAGATTATTTCAGATTCATATTGCGCCCCCGCGCCAGCCAAGGATTTTCTTTCCGCTTCGGGAATGCCGAGCTTTTCAAAAGTTTTCTTTATGTC
This sequence comes from Candidatus Woesearchaeota archaeon, assembly GCA_964423375.1. Classification (GTDB taxonomy): domain Archaea; phylum Nanobdellota; class Nanobdellia; order Pacearchaeales; family GW2011-AR1; genus JAKLIN01. The sequence continues at coordinate 2,991 of CAYREP010000002.1, forward strand.
TGCGGGAACTTCACTCCAGCTTTTTGAATTTCGCGAAGCGTTCGGTTTCATGTAAAAATGAATTTCATCAAGATTCAAGTCAGAAAGGTCAGGTCCCCAGGTTGGAACAGGTTTTTTTTCAAAAAGCCGCAGACCCATAAGCCGCTTCTGCAGCATCCAGTCAGGTTCGCCCTTATCCGCGGAAATTTGCCGAACCAATTCTTCACTTAATCCGGGCTCTGATCTGAATTTCAAATCTTCCGGGTTAAAATGATCAAAAGCGCTTCTGTCCAATTCTGCAGAATTTTGCAGGTTTTCCATAAAAATTAACCATCGTTAATACTTTTAAGTATTTTGGTCGGGATAAATTTATAAGTTAACTTTGATTTTAACAACCATGAAAAAAGCAATGCCCCAGGAACTTGAAGTATGGTACCTCATTCCCGCATTGAGAAAAGAACTCGCGAGAATTTTTGTCGAACAATATGGCCTAAAGCAAAAGCAAGCGGCAAATTGCCTTGGCATAACCGAAGCTGCAATATCTCAATATCTCAAAGCCAAGAGAGGCAATGAAATAAAATTCTCAGACAAGGCAAAGAAAGAAATTGAAGCCGCTGCAAAAGACGTTGTCGAACACAAGGGCGACATCATGAATCGGATTTACGAACTTTGCGTTTCAATGCGAAAATCGAAAGCCATGTGCGACTTTCACAGGCTGCAGGACAAACGAATCCCAAAGAACTGCGAACTCTGTTTGAAAGATTAATCTGATTTCAGAAAGAATTTATATCTCCTATTTTTTGTTGGATTGCAAGGAAAACGCAAGCATTTATTCCTGACTTTTTCAAAACCTAACTAAATCTCTCATAAATCGTTGGACCCTGCGAATCCGGTTATCAATTTCAAGTCAATCGGCGAGAGAAGCGAGCGCAATGAAAAAATTAATCTCTGTTCAGATTCTCCTCGGGTTCAAGATCAATCTCGCCGCCTTCAGCTTTCTTGAACTTTTCAATTATGAGGTTAACATCGCGCAGCATCATCTCTATGATTTCATCATCCATGCCGTGCAATCTTGCGCCGGATTCAAGCGTGTCGTGACTGGAAAAACTGCAGCCAACGCAATGCAATCCATAACCCATCAAAATCGGCGTAACTTCAGGATACTTTTCTATGATGTCCATAACAAGCATGTCTTTTGTTGCGAATTCTTTGCCTTTTTCTTCAGGGTCGTTCTCCATAAAACAACTGTTAACTTTTTATATATAAAACTTCTTGTTCCCTTAATGAAACTATTAGTTTTCAAAACCAAAAAGGAGGCGGTAAAAAAAGCTGCAGACATTCTTTGCAAGCTTGTCGGAAAAAAGCCTGACGCAGTCTTGGGTCTGGCAACCGGCGGAACAATGATTCCTTTCTATCGCGAACTCGTGAAGCTTTATCGAAAAGGCAAAATCGATTTTTCAAAAGTTAAAACATTCAACATAGATGAGTTCGCGGGATTGAAGCAAAGAGACAGGAATAGTTATCATTATTACATGAACAAATATCTTTTCAGCAAAGTCAACATCCAAAAAAGCAAAATCCATTTTCCGTCCGCATCAGGAAACGAGTATGACAAACAGATAAAAAAAGCTCATGGTTTGGACTTGTGCATGCTCGGAATCGGAGAGAACGGGCATATCGCGTTCAACGAACCGGGCTCATCGTTCAAAAGTTCGACCCGAAAAATAAAACTTACTGAAAACACTCGGCAGGTCGACTCGCGATTTTTCAAATCTCTGTCTGATGTGCCGCGCGCAGCTTACACTGCAGGCATCAAAACTATTTTGAATTCCAAAAAAATAATCCTTCTCGCTTTCGGTCCGAAGAAAGCGGACGCGATTGCGAAAACAGTGCGCGGAAAAATCTCTGAAGCGGTCCCCGCGTCGGCTCTTCGCAAACATAAGGACGCAACAGTGATTGTTGATTCGCGCGCTGCCGCGCGCTTGCAAAACAAAAACTGAACTGCAAGTTGTCTCGAACTTCTCAAAGCCCGCGCGATGAAGCCGCGAGTCGCGCACAATAAAACTTAAATACCTCGCTCGCGATTAATCGTAATGGAAAAGAGCGAAGCGCTTGTCGTTGTTGCGCATCCGGACGATGAAACAATCTGGATGGGCGGCACGATTTTGAGAAACAAAGACTGGAACTGGACAATTCTTTCGTTGTGCCGCGCGAGCGATGCTGACCGAAAACCAAAATTCGACCGTGTCTGCAAAGTTTACAAAGCTAAAGGATTGATTTACGACCTAGACGATGAGGCAATGAAACCTGTTGACGTTGAAGAAATAACAGAAACCATCAGGAAAGGCCTCGGGAAGAAAGACTTCAATTTCATATTCACTCACGGAAAGAACGGCGAATACGGCCACGTCCGCCATCTCGATGCCCATCGCGCGGTTGAGTCTATGATAGAACGCGGAGAGCTGAAAGCGGACAAGGTTTATTTCTTCAATTATAAAAAAGGGGACAACGTTCCTTATCCTGAGCTAAAAGCTCCAAAGCCAATTGAAACCGCGGATTTGGTTTTGCCATTGACGGACAAGGAACTTGAATTAAAGAAAGAGATTGTAAGGGATATTTATGGCTATCCTAATGAAAAAGGCTTCGAGCTTATGAGCTGCAATCCCACAGAGAGCTTCAAGTTACGATGAAAGTCCTGCTTCTTTATCCATATCCCGTAGACACGAGCGGAATCAGCAATCAAGGGCACGACTTGGCCAAAGGCCTGAAAGCGCTTGGCCATGAGGTCATGTCATGCGACCGCGAAAATAATCTTCAAAAACTTTTCATTTACGAATCGTTCAAACCAGATGTTGTAATTGGCGTCGGCTTCTGGAACGACACGCCTGAAGTTGTCATAAGCCCGATGAATCACGATTTGAAGCCGGTTCCGTGGTTCAACGCGGACGGCTGGGTTGCAAACTATCATCGCGTTTTGAACAGCCTCCCGCTTATTGTCGCAAACAGCAACTGGGTCAAGTCGATTTACATGCGCGACGGCGTCAAAGGAGACAACATCAGGGTTTGCCCTATCGGTTACGATCCAAAGATTTTTTATCCTGTTCCTGAAGATGATCCGGAAAGAATGAAGCTTCGGCGCATGCTCGGCGTTGAAGATGATGAAATCATGATATTCACCGCAGGCGGAGATGTCACGAGCAAAGGAGCGCAGGAAATGTTTAAGGCAATTGCAAAAATTCAGGATAAACTCCCGAAATGGAAATATGTTTTGAAGATTACCGATAATTTCTCTTCGTCTGACCATGGAATGGATGAAGAAAGGCTTATAGAAGAACTTGGTCTCGAGAAACACAGAATAACTTATCTGCAGGGAGAATATTCTCCGGAATTCATGGCGGATCTTTCAAGAGCTTGCGACATTTACGCCGCGCCTTCGAGGATTGAAGGTTTCGGAATGATTCAGATGCAATCCTCCGCATGCGGAAAGCCGGTCATATCAATAAATGTCGGCGGGCCTGCAGACACCATCGTTCATGAAAAAACCGGGTTTTTGGTTGAACCTGAAAAAGAAATAAAACTCACCAGCGAGTGGGCTTACGACTGGATGGGCTTCGAGAACACGCACAAGATTTATTTTGACCAACCGAAAACGTTTGCTTACAGGGCAAATGTGGACCAACTTGCAGATTATCTTCTGAAACTTGCAACGGACAAAAGCCTCCGCGACCAAATGGGAAAGGCAGGCGCGGAACACGCGTTGAAGAACTTTAATTATACTGCCGTAGCGCAGAAGATGATTAGTCTTGTAAACGAGTTTGTTCTGAATAAAAAAGAAGATTAAACCTTTTCTAAAGAATTCATCACATCTTTTAGCATGATTCTTTTTACGGTTGTTACCTTGTCAGCTCCTCCTGAAAATAATAAAAGATATCTTTCATTTTCGTCACGGATGAGTCCGGTGGGGAAAACTACATTATTTACGAATCCGATTTTTTCATATTTTTGCCTTGGAACTATTATCGGCTCTTCCGCTTTTGCTATCAGTTTTCTCGGATTCTTAAGGCTGAACAGCGCAGCGCCCACGGAATAAATAGATGTCGTATTTACAACACTGGAACCAGAAACGACAGTCGGGGCTCCAAGATCTTTTTCGACAACGCCATGGTAAAGCAAGAGCCAACCTTCTTCAGTCCTTATCGGCGGCGCTCCAGCCCCGATCCTTTCATAATCCCAATGGCCTTTTTTCGAAAGTTTCAGCGGGCGATTTCTTCCCCAGCTTATCAAATCTTTTGAAGATGCAATCCACATATGGGGCGGCGTGAATTCGAAACCGCCTTCAGGCCGGTTAAGGACAAAATAGTTTCCACGCACAGTCTCGGGATATAAAACCACGTCCTTGTTCTGCTCGGGAAAAATTGTTCCTTTTCTTTCCCAGTTCATACCGTCTTCCGATATTGCGAGCGAGCTCGAGAGATTCTCGTCTCTTGAAAGAGAGACATAGGTCATGGCGTATCTGTCGCCAAGCTTTACAATTCTCGGATCCTCAATTCCCAGTTCTCCGTCTCCGGACAATCCGGGAAAAGTCGGTTTATGGTCTATTGATTTTACCTTGAAACCGGTTTTGTCCAGGATAACTCTTCTTAGATGAGATATGAAAAAAAGCCTTTTAGTATTATCTGAAAACTGGATATCCACGTCGGTCTTCACAGATACGTCTTTTTTGTAAAATCGATCCAGCTTCATTTTGAATTCCTTCTCGCCGTCAAATCTTGGAGCGTGGAAATAATCTTTAGATTCGTTTTTCAGAAGTTTTTCAGTCACGCGAACATAAAGAGCGATTCTTCCGTCCGGAAGGCGCGTAGCGGCAGGATTGAACGTCCCTATAATTTCAAAATCTTTAGAAGTTGGCTTAATATCCTTGGGTTCAACCAGCACATCCTCTTTTCTGATTGGGATCATTACAAGAACTGTTAATGGAAGTATAAAAATCTTTGGAACTTAAAATGTTAAATAAGGACTTTTTTCTTTTTCAGGGATTCATAAGCGACTATATACATCCCGGCATTCCAGCCCTGGTAGCTTTCTGCGCCGGCTTCCGTTTTTCCGATTTCGCCCGTAAGGCCGTGAAGCCATTCCGGAAAATTGCCGTTGTTTTTCATGTTCGCCTCCGCAAGTTTTTTCATTTGTTTTTTCGCTTCGCTGAATTTTTTCATTTTTATCAAAGCCAAAACATAAAATCCGCCGATGAAGGTCCAAATTCCGGCATTGAGATAATGCCAGGGAATTCCAGCTTCGCAGTCCAAAAAATAATCCTGCCAGTCTTTGCTTTCCGGAGTGATTGGCGGATAAATCGCTTTGATTGGATAAGGCTCCGCGATTTTTTCTTTCTTTATGTAATTGAGAATTTTTTCAGATTGCTCTTTGTCTGCGAGGCCAAAGATTATTGCAAGCAAGTTTCCAAGGCTGTCAAACCACCCGCCCTTTTCCCGATATTTATTATGATTTTTCCAGCGCCACGGCAAATAAAATCCAAGGTCTTTGTCCCAAAGTGCAAAATCGCCTGGCGCATTGACGACTTTCTTCAGGCGTTCAGCTTCTTTGTTTTTTCCTGCAAGTTTCAGAGCGCGATAATAAAGTGATTGCGTATTGATAGTATGGCCGTATCTGTGCGGGAAAGCGTCTTGCCAATCCGTCGTCGGCTGCTGCTCCGGCATGCCGTCTTCGCCAGTGTCAAGGCAGGAAAGCCAATATAAGATTTTTGAAAAAGTTTTTTTGTATTTTCTTGCCAAAGAGTCATCATGGTACCTGAATTTGTAATTATAATTTGCGATTAAAAACCAAAGCGAAGAATCAAGCGACATGAAATCAACGTGATGTTTTCTTCCTGAAACAAATTTGTCGACCGCGTTCGGAATCTGGCCTTTTGGCGAGGCGTTTTCAGCAAGAGTTATGATTGATTTTTTTATTGCCTGTTTTAGAGATTTGTCTTTCACAAGCGAAGCTCCGAGAGACATTATCATCGAATCGCGGCCAAACACCATATCATAACCAGGATAGGCTGCAAAAAATCCATTTGGCGTTTCGCATTTTTTAAGAATCCAAACCGCTTGGTTGTACGCATTGTCAATTAAATCTTTATCCAAAATAAAACCACCTCTTTTGATAAATTACAGACGAAGAAGTTTATAAATTTTGAGGGAGAAGATTATATTTTCTAAGAAGATTATCTAACCAGTCCATATGTTCCTTGCCAAATTTCTTTAGTGAATCTCTAACTGCTTCGACGCTTTTTTCTTCAGTTAAGGCATCTTCATTTTTTGAGAAAAATTTGTCTGCAAGACAGATTATTTCTTCTTCGACAGAAATCGGCAGCATGTTTCTGTGTGGAATCGGCAGATTTTGTGATTCAATATCATGAAGTGAGATGCCGGTGTGCCTTTCGCAAACTAAGGCATGTTTTAGAAAACCTTCTTTCTCGAGAAGTTCTCTTCCAAGATAACCATGAGAGATATATGGTTCTTCACCCAAACAATAAATTGAGGGAGCATTTGTTAGGGAAATACCAATGTCGTGTAGCATTGCTGCTTCTTTTATGAACTCTATATCGGGATGCAAATGTGGAACGCTTTTAGCAATCTCAAGGGCTTTTTTCAGAACAACCTTGCTATGAATAACCAGCAAATAATAAACTTTCGAATTTGTGTCATAATGTTTTTGGATGATTTTTAACGAATCCATCGTAAAAGACTATCAAAAGTAAATATAAATTTATCCTTAATCTTTTCACAAATCCATCAAAAACAACCTGGCCATCAGATAAGAAATTGTAGATTCCGCGCCCTGATTGAGATTGATTGCGTTCTCCCCGAGACCATCGTAGCATCCGCCGCTTGAGTGATCGTAAACAACCTGGTTCAGCGTGTTTCTTCCGATAAACCATTGGAAAGTCTGCATCGTGAGTTTCCTGAATTTTTCGTCTCTTGTAATCTTATATGCAAGTATCAAAGACTGGATCATGTATGAGGCTTCAATTGGCTGTTGGTCATGAGTCGCTTTTGGCTGACCTTTAAAGAACCAGCCCCTTTCTCCGACCGGAACGAAGACATCTCCCTCGAAAGTTTGCGAAATCAGAAAATCAAGGCTTTCAAGTCCCACATCAAGGTATTCTCTTTTTCCCGTAGCAAGATAAGCGTAAAGCAAAGATTCCGGAAGCTTGCTGTTCGCGTAAGTCATGAAAGGCTCAAACCATCTCCACTCCGGGCTGGAATTTTTTTTGTATAATTCTAGAAGAGTATCTGCCAGGGCTGCAATATGTTTCTTAACTTTTGAAGAGCCGATAAACTTATTGTAAAAAGATAGTCCTTGGATTATGAACGCAATGGCCCGAGGAGACTTTATTTCACTGGAAGCCCTCAACGCCTTTCTGACAATGCTCGCGGCCTGCCTTTTGAAATCTTCAGGAATGTTCGAAGATGAAATCAAATATCCCAGCGCCCAGATCGCCCTTCCATGAGCGTCTTCACTCCAGCCGTCCTGATTAATCTGTTTCTCCTTATTTACTATATTGTAAAGCTTTCCGTCGTGACTTTGGACATATTTTATGTAGTTCAGGTACGTTCTTATCAAATCCAGTTGCTTGAACTCTCTGAACTTTTCATAGTGTTTTGCACAAACGAGAATTGCGCGCGCGTTATCGTCAAGAGTGTAACCCGAATCCAGGTCGGGAGTTGTCTGAACTGCGAATTGAATAATCCCAAAATTGTCGGTAAGCTTTATCAAATGAGAAGTGTCTATTTCCGGCAGGGAATCCAGACCGTTTCCTTTCAAGTCCACATACTTATTGAACAAATCACAATAATGCATTGCAACATTCGGCCAGGTCATAGGCCTTGTATGATAATAAGCTTCCTTTTCCATGCCCTTCCTCATCTCTGGATTTTCGAGAAGTTTTAGAATTGCTTCTTCAAACTCTTTTGCGTCCTCAAATCCAACCAAGATGCCCCGTCTCCCGTTCACCATATCTTTAGCATGCAGAAATGCCGTAGAAATTACTGCTCTTCCACACCCCATCGCGTAAGACAGCGTTCCGGAAGTTATCTGCTCCGGAGTTAGCGTGGCGGACATATAAATATCCGAAGCTTTGAGATATTGGATTATTTCTTCAAGAGTAAGATACTTGTTGTAAAACTTGACATGATTCTCAAGTCCAAGATTTTTTACTCTTTTAATTAAAGAGTTTCTGTATTTCTCTCCGTGCTCTTTTCTTATGTTTGGATGGGTTTCTCCGATTATCAGGTAAACGAGGTTAGGAAATTTTTCAACAACTCTCGGCAGAGAATCTATTACATATTCATAGCCCTTGCCCGGACTGATCATTCCAAAAGAAGAAAGGATGAGTTTTCCTTCGTAGCCAAGTTTAGACTTCTCATTATCCTGAGTCTCAAAAGAGACTTTTGGAATTCCGTGAGGGATAAGTGAGATTGGCGTATTTATTCCATAAACGTTTCTAAGGATTTCTATTCCTTTGTTTGTCATGACAACTATCTCCCGAACTTTTTCAGAAATCGCCTTGACAACCTTCTTGACTTTTGGTTCAGGGTTTGGAAGAATTGAATGAAACGTTATCACGACCGGTTTCTTAACGACTTCAAGGAAAGCTAGAAGATAATCCCCCCATTCTCCCTCAAAGATTCCAAACTCATGTTGAATGTTTACGATCTTTACCCGCGGAGATTCATTTATCAAACGCGCAGCTTCAATATAATCGTTCATGTCCGTGTCTGAAATCTGGCAGATCACTTCTGGCGGATAATTATAAATGTTGACCCCGTTGTTGTTCATGGCAACGATGCCGGTCTTGACATTTTTCGGAAGCCTCTGATTGATTGCAGTAACTAAATCTTTTGTAAAAGTGGCAATCCCGCACTCTCTCGGCGGGAAAGTTGTTACGAACGCAATATCCGTGTCGTTGAAATTCTTTCGCATCTAGTCACACCTTTTCAATAATTAGAATCTCTGGACTTTTAAACATTTTGTTTTTCACAGATTTTCCGTCGAGAAAATCTAAAAAGAAATCTCGGTTCGGATTAAAATCCGCGCGCTGCGAACGGAGATTTAATTGTAATGCTGAAAGGCTTTGGAATTTCTAAGAATTCTATTTAGGGTTTTCTAATCTTCGCAAGGACTTCCTTCGCGATTTTACCGGGAGATTTATCATGAACTTCTATTTTGACATCAAAGATTTTTTCATAAGATAGTTTTCTTAGTTTGAGTAATTTGAGAGTTTCCAAATAGTCTTTGTCTCCAAACCTCTTTTTCTCTCTTGAAAAAATAATCTTTGCGGCTTTCTCTTCCCCTCCGGGCGGCGCGAGATAGATAAGCTCTCCGCAGTGCTTCAAAATTGAAGTGTTCTTTTTATTGAGCCTTTCAAATTGAGAAGCAACAGTTCCTCCTCCAATGGAAAAGACACACTCTTGTGGCAAATTTGAACAAAATTCTTTGAGCATCTCGCTTTCTGCAATACGGTAAGATTCAACACCAAATTTCTCTGAATATTTTTTTATGTTTCCTAACTTCCCCTCGACAAATTCATCTAGATCAAGATAATTAATCTTGAGTTTTTTTGCCAGAATTTTTCCTACAGTTGTTTTACCTATAGATCTTGGTCCAAATAGGATGAATCTCATAGGGTTAACTATTTTAAAGAATTAAAAATCTTCTGATAAAATCTTAAGCTTGTTGTTGTGTCGCGTCCAGAAAATGTTTGTTGGCCTGCTCCCAATTGATGACTTTCATAAAGTTGTCGAGGTACTCGTCGCGCTTGTTTTGGTATTTCAGATAATAAGCGTGCTCCCAGATGTCAACGCACAAAACCGGAATCAATCCTTTCGTTATTGGGCTGTCCTGATTTGTGGTGCTTGTAATTTCAAGTTTGTTGCCGTTTGCGGGATTCACGACGAGCCACGCCCAGCCGCTTCCGAATTGGCCGAGTGCGGCTTTTTTGAAAGCTTCTTCAAATTCCTGAAAGCTTCCGAATTCTTTTTCTATTGCCGCAACGACTTCGCCTTCAGGTTTCACGTCTTTTTTCATCAATGGCCAAAAGAAACTGTGATTCAAATGTCCGCCGCCGTTGTTTCTTACCGCGTTTCTTATTTCTTCAGAGATTGATTCGACATTTTTGATAAGTTCCTCAACCGGCTTATCTTGAAGTTCTTCATGGCCTTCAATAGCAGCGTTTAGCTTTTTTACATAACCTGCGTGATGCTTGTCATGGTGAATCTCCATCGTTTTCGCATCTATGAAAGGTTCCAGCGCATCGTAAGAATAGGGAAGCTTTGGTAATTCGTAAACCATGATTAATTATCGCAAATCTTTTTTAAAAGTCTTTTGGTCTTGAAGTCCATCACAATTCAAATTCTTCGATGAATTCAACAATCGTCTTGTATCTTTCAAGAAATTTGAATCCCTTTTCAGTGAGTCTGATGAATCTGTCGCTCCCCTTGCGGATTTCGTCGACAAAGCCTTTCTCCAACAGTTCCGCGTAAAACTCCTTGAATCTCGACGAAGACATCTTTGACTTACGCAGGAGAACGGTCGGCTTTATGGAATTCCTGTTTTCTTTTACAACTTTCAGCGTATCTTCCAAAATTTCGAGTTTTCCTCTCTTCGCCATTTAGTCTCCGGATTTTTTAAGGACCTTGTAAAGAATAATGAAGAAGATGCTCAAAAGCGCAAGATAAAGAAGAATTTTGAGAGCTTCCAGAAACTTCGGAACAAGGATATTTATTATATTGAGAATAAAGAAAACCAAGAGCAGGATGTAAACCTTGTCGAATCGATTCTTCCTTGATTTGAACTTGGGGCTGTGTGAAGACAGATATATAAAAACCCCTGCGAAGACGAAAAGCACAAGGTTCAGTCCCAGATAAAAGATTACGTTGTTGAATGCTATTGTAGAAAAAGCCATTGAGATTGCTATTGCGTGAAAAAGATAAATTATTTTTGAATTGTTTTTCAGATTTTTCCAAAGCACGCTGTAAATCAGGTAAAAAATAGACATCGAGCTGAAGTAAATGAAAACTAAAAGCGAGACATAACTTATAATCAACGGATAGATTTCAAAAATCTCCTCGACGTTAAATGTAGCGACCATGAATTCTATCGCGAGCCTGAAGAAATAAGCCACGGCGAAAAACAAAAACGCGAGCCGGAAATATTTCAGTCCCTTGTAGGAACTTAAACGATAAAGTTCCCGGGTCCCGAAATAAATCATAAGGCTGCAAAATATGACAACAAATGAATAAAGAATTTCCGCGCCGATTCCAAGGCTGATCCGTGGCAACTGCGGAATGATTCCTGCATTTATATAAAAAAGGTCTTGCATTTTGAACATTTTCCTCACGGCACTAAACCTTTAAAACTTTATGGAAAAACGATTTTGGCAAATTAGATTCACACAATTTTTAAAGTCTGGTTGGCTGATTTCGAAATGGATGAAATAATCCACTTAAAAGATGTGTGGAAGGTCTTCAAGGAAGGCGAAGAAAACCAAGTCATAGCCCTTAAAAATGTGAACCTCAAAGTTCGCGAGGGAGATTTTATCGCAGTTATGGGACCTTCAGGCTCTGGAAAATCTACAAGCATGAACCTCATAGGAAGCCTCGATGTTCCAACAAGAGGAAGCATCTTTCTTGACAAGCACAACATTTCTAATTTGACGGAATCTGACTTAGCGCAGGTTAGGGGAAGAAGAATCGGTTTCATATTCCAGCAGTTCAATCTTATTCCGAATCTCACCGCGAAAGAAAATGTCATGTTGCCGATGATTTTTCAGGAGACAGATGAACTAGAAAGAGAAAAGAAAGCTGAAGAACTTTTGAAGCTCGTTGAACTTTCAGATAGAATGGACCACTATCCGGGAGAACTTTCAGGAGGGCAGCAGCAGAGAGTGGCAATTGCGAGAGCTCTCGCGAACGATCCCGAAGTCATTCTTGCAGATGAGCCCACAGGAAATCTTGACACTCACACCGGCGATGTGGTCATGAAATTCCTAAACGACTTGAATAATAAAGGAAAAACAATAATCATAGTAACGCATGATCCCGATCTTGCAATGAAGCACACCAAAAAAATCTACTGGATAAAAGACGGCCAGATAGAAAAGATAACAGAAAGGGTCAAAGGCAAGTGGAAAGACTTGAAGAAATAAAAAGAATTTTGAAAGGACATGATAAAAGATTATTTTAATTTGGCATTTAAGAACCTGAAAAAGCGCGGCGCGCGAAGTTGGCTGACGCTTATAGGAATATTAATAGGTGTCGCCGCGGTAGTTTCCCTTATTTCCCTCGGGAACGGACTCAAAGATGCTGTGAATTCACAATTCAACATCGGTTCAACAGAAGTTTTGACAGTCCAGGCCGGCGGGGTGAACAACTACGGTCCTCCTGGAAGCGGGGCTGCGAAACCACTCGTGCAGGCAGACACAGACGCGATAAACAAACTCAGCGATGTGGAAGTTGCAATTTCAAGAAATATAAAGAACATAAAAGTAGAATTCAACAAGAAAGTTCTTTTCACCTATGTGGCATCAATTCCTGACAATGCAAAAGACATTAACTACGTCTATAAATTCACCGGACTTGAGATTGATTCGGGAAAACTCCTTGGCGCAGGGGAAAGAGGAGCTATAGTGATAGGAAATAACCTTGCAAAGGGAAACAAAAATAGTTTTGACCGAGATATTCACATAGGAGATAATATAATGGTAAACGGAAAAAATTTTCGGGTACAGGGAATCCTGAAAAAAACAGGCAGCCTAATTTACGACAATGTTATTTTAATGAACGGAATTGACATGAAAAATCTTCTTGGCTATGGAAATAATGTTGACATCATTGCGGTAAAAGTGGTAAGCAAAGACATGATAAACCAGACGATAAATGATATTGAAAAACTCATGAGAAAAAGGAGGAATGTAAAAGTGGGGGAAGAAGACTTTGATATTTCAACCCCGGAAGCCACATTATCCTCGGTAAACTCAATACTCTCGGGGATACAGATTTTTATCATAATAATCGCTTCAATTTCTATAGCTGTCGGGGCAATAGGCATAACAAACACAATGACAACTTCTGTGCTGGAAAGAAAAAGAGAGATAGGAATCATGAAAGCTATTGGAGCAAGGAATGAACAGATATTTTACCAATTTTTTATTGAAGCGGGGCTGCTCGGCTTGATTGGCGGTTTGGTGGGCGCAGCTCTCGGAGTTGCCGTGGGCTATCTTGGGACTTCCGCGCTGAATGCGTTCCTTAGTTCCACCACCCGGCCTTCAGTTAGCATCTGGTTGGTAATTTTCACCCTTCTTGGGAGTTTCATTGTCGGCGCGGTGTCCGGACTTGTGCCTGCGCTGAAAGCCGCAAAAGAAAATCCGGTGGAGGACATTAGAGGATGATCTCCAAAGAACTCGCCAAATATTCGCTGAACAATCTTTACAAAAAGAAAAGCAGAAGCGCCCTTACCATAATTTCGATTCTCGTGGGAATAGCAACGATTTTCATTTTCATAAGTTTTGGGTTGGGACTATATCAATATATAAATAATTTTGTCACCAGTGGCACTGCAGACAAGATTACGATTCAGGCGAAAGGCAGCGGCCTGACGGGAAGCAGTGCTTTCGGATTAAGTGAAGATGATCTAAAGGCGGTAAAAAAGACTTCAGGAGTTTATGACGCTATGGGTTATTATATCAAGACTGCGGAAGTCCAAAGCAGAGACAAAAAAGTTTATGTTTTCGTCGGAGGAGCGGATCCCGCGAAAAATTATCTTGTAGATGAATTGTCCGGCTTGAAACTGGATAAAGGAAGGGAACTTGAATCCAGAGAGACAGGCAAAGCGTTACTTGGATATAACTATGAACTTGACAATAAAATTTTTCCAAGAGGGCTGAAGATAAACGACGTTATAAAGATTCAAGGACAAAAAGTCAAGATAGTGGGATTTTATCAAGAAGTTGGAAATCCTTCTGACGATTCCAATATTTATGTGACAGATGATTTTTTCAAAGAGCTGTTTCCAAACACAACAAATTATTACATGATAATTGCGAAAGGAGATACAAAAAATCTTACCAGAGTTGTAGACAATATAGATAAAAGCCTTTTAAGAGAGAGAAATCTTAAGGCCGGGCAGGAAGACTTTTCTGTAACTTCTTTTGACCAGCTTTTGGGTTCTTATTCTTCTGCTTTAAATGTGGTCATAGGATTCATAATACTTATAGCATTGATTTCTGTTATAGTTTCTGCAATTAATACTTCCAATACGATGATTACTTCGGTACTTGAAAGGATGAAAGAGATTGGGGTGATAAAATCTATTGGAGCAAGGAATTCAGAAGTTCTTTCTATCTTCCTGTTTGAGTCGGGGGTACTTGGTCTTGTTGCAGGAATCCTAGGCGTTATCCTCGGCTTCGGTTTAACTGGACTTGCGGGCTACATTCTCAAAGAACTTGGATGGGGCTTCCTCCAGCCAGCTTATTCTATTTGGTTATTCGTAGGATGCATTGCTTTCGCCACTGTAACAGGAGCGGTCTCAGGAGTCATACCCGCAATAAACGCTTCAAGAATCAAGCCTGTCGACGCATTGAGATATGAATAATCTCTACGGTCTGATTACTAAAACAAACAAGAAACACCCTCATCCCGGAAAACTTCTAAAGAGCGAATTGATAAAAATTCAGAATTTTAGTAAATTTCCCAAGGATTATTTATTCCCTCAACAACTTTTTCTTCTTGTTTTTCTTGTATCTTCGGTAAAAGATATAACCTACAACAGCAACAATAACTATTGCCAGAATTATATATCCCGTCGCCGAACCTGAAGAAGCAGTCGTCTTCTGGCCTTCAAACTGGGCAGGATCAAAAGACACCGTTTTATTCACGCTTCTCCTTATTCCCACCGCATCGTTATAATAAATAGTCATGTCTAACTTTCCTGTTCCGGGGGTTATTTCAAAATCCGCAGTAGTATAATCGTTTGAGTCTAAAGAACCGACCACATTCACATTGGGACCTTTAACCGTAAAGTTTTCCTGAGGGGGGATTTTTATCGCCAATGCATTGACATCATTCTTTCCGATGTTCAAAATTTCCAAAGTCATTGTATTCGTCGTGAAATCATAATCTTTTACAAAAACGTCAAAATCGGTCCGGGTATTGTTGACCATCAGATTGAACTGCTTTGTTAAGGAAGAATTGCTCAGAGTGGAAGAAGTATACTTAACTGTTATCGGATTATTTCCGTCCACGGCTTCCGGGTCCACTCTTACCTTAAAGGGCACGACCAAGTTAGGGCTATAATCTATTCCGGTGTATGTTCCACCTTTGACAACAACGGTAGAGCTTGTTCCCGGATCAAAAGAAATTGGATAATTGGGCACGAGTTCAAAAGAAACGTCTTTACAATCAAGACTTTGCAAACCTGTTACCTGAAATACCAACTTGACATAATCTCCAGGCACGGCAGGATAAGGATCCTGGCTTAAAAGTTGGGTGTTCAGGTCGCATGCCGCGCTCGCAAGACCTGCAAACATAAAAGCCGCGACAACAAAAACAATCAACATCCCTCTTTTCATGCAATGAAATAACAAATAGTCTTTTAAAATCTTTCTGAATTTCTCCGGATCACTCTGCATGCCTCAACAAATCATTTTATAAAATGTCCAAAATTATTTAGTTCATGCCCGGATGGCGCATGGGTTTCTTTTAACAAAAGAAACTACACTGGCAGAAAAATTGAAATGGGCGCCATCTTTAAGGCATTAAGCCCGGATGGCACAATGGTACTGCACTCGCCTCGAGCAAAGGCAAGCTTTCCTCACATCCGCAGAGAGCTCCGAATGAGAGAGCGAGGTCCTTCGGACTTCCCGGTTCGATTCCGGGTCCGGGCGTCCAACAAACTTAAAAATTGGAAAGTATTCTAAGTTAAAAGAGGATGAGAAAAACAAAAATAATTGCGACAATCGGTCCTGCCAGCTTGAAGAGTGAGGACCTTGAAAGGATGTATCGCGCGGGCATGAATATAGTTCGAATCAATACAAAATACGGTAGTTTCAGACAATATGAAAAAATCCTTTCTGTTGTAAAAAATTTCAAGAATTGCCAGGTGATGTTTGACATTAACAACACCGAGAAAATAGAATGGATCAAGGAACAGGATTTCGATTATGTCGCGGTTTCTTACGCTTCAGGAAAAGATCAAATAAAGAAAATCAGAAAACTTTTTCTTCCTAAGAAAGTCAAGATTATTTCGAAGATCGAAACCGCTAAAGGTTTGAAAAATGTGGAAGGCATCATAGACGAGAGCGATGGGGTCATGGTTGCGCGGGGAGATTTGGGAAAAAATATTTCTTTCGAGAAGGTTCCGATAGCGCAGAAAAAAATCATTCGGGAGTGCAACGCGAAAAAGAAATTTGTCATAACCGCTACTGAAATGCTTCTTTCCATGACAAAAAGAAAAAAGCCGGAGCGAGCGGAAGCGAGCGACATTGCGAATGCGATAATCGATGGATCTAATGCCGTGATGCTCTCGGAGGAAACTGCGACAGGAAAATATCCCGTTCTGGTGATAAAGACCATGGAAAAAATAATAGATTATACCGAAAAAAACTTGAAGAAGATAAAAAGAAAATAATGGGAGAAAGTTATTCCGAGAAAACCGGTTCAAGAAATGCTAAACTTTTAGGATTTTCAAGTTTTTTCAATGACATAGGAAGCAATGCTATAAGCGCAATACTTCCTTTTTACATAATCGCCTTAGGCGGCGGAGGAATCGCTCTTGGCCTTATGAGCGGTTTGCGCGATGGAATTTCAAGCCTGTTCAACATGCTTGGCGGTTGGATTTCTGACAAAGTCGGAAAGAGAAAACCTTTCGTTTTTTCGGGATACCTCGTTTCTGACATTTTCAAGTTTCTTCTTTTCATTTCAGGTTCATGGGGACAAGCAGTTGTTTTTGATTCCGCTTCGAGAATCGGAAAGTTTCGCGATTCTCCAAGAGACGCAATCATCGCGAAGTCAAAAAAGGCGAGGGGAAAAAAGTTTGGCATCCAACAGACGCTTGACAGCGCCGGAGCCTTAATCGGGACGATATTGGCGCTGATACTTTTTTGGAAACTTGCATTTAGCTTCAAGACGATAATCCTGATTTCCGCGTGTCTTGCTCTCGTTTCGCTTTTTACAGTTTCTCTCGTCAGAGATTACAAAACGAGAAAATCTGAGGCGACAAAAAAGTCGGGGAATAATAACAAAATCTTGAGCAGGAAACTGAAATATTTTACGTTGGTGGCTTCAGTTTTTATTTTCGGGAACTTTGGACTTTATATGTTTCTTGAACTTCGCGCGAAAGAGATAACCGGTTCAATTGTGGCGCCTTTGATTTTATTTGTGCTTTTCAATTTGACTTATTCGGCGTTTCCGATTCTGTTCGGAAAACTCTCGGATAAAATAGGAAGGAAAAAAGTTTTATTGTTCGGATATGGATTGTTCTTTGCAATTTCTCTCTGTTTAATATTCGCAACCAACATAATCTTTCTTGGAATCTTGTTTGTTTTATACGGGGTCGTGATGGCCGTAACCGACTCGGGGCAAAGAGCAGTTGTCTCGGATCTTGCAGGCAGTTCCGGAAAGGGAACAGCATTCGGATTTTATTATTTTGCGACGGGAATCATGGCGGTTGCAGGAGGATTGATTGCAGGGTTTTTGTGGGACGCGCACTATACTGCCATGTTCGCTTTCATTTCCGCATTTTCATTTGTTTCTGTAATCATGCTTCTCTTTTTCAGGGAAAAAGTTAAAAAGTGAATAAATGGAGAATCTGTATGGAAGAAGATTTCATTTTATATCTGATTTCCGATTATGCTAAAAATGTTAATTGGGATTTCCCTGAAGAAAGACTTGGTCTCGGAGATAAATTACTTCTGGAGAAAACAGTCCGAAAACAATATTACTCTTTCTCTGATACTGGAGCCGGCTGGCAAAATGCAGGATTTGCCCAGGCTGTTAGAACTGAAATGAAAAAGTACGGATTCAAACCAAGGGAGATGCGAACTTAGCCGTTAACCTCGGATATTATTTCAATTAATCTTGAAAAAGAGGTGATCTTTGGCGAGCGAAGCGAGCTAATTACAAAACTTAACACGAGCATCATTTAAAAAAATACTTAAACTCGAAATGATAATTAAAATGGAGATAAAAAAATGACGGTAAAAGTTTATTCGACTCCAAGCTGCCCTTGGTGCCATAAAGCCAAGGAATTTTTCAAGGAGAACAACGTAGCTTTCGATGACGTTGATGTTTCAGAAGATGTCGCGGCAGCTCAGGAGATGGTCCAAAAGTCCGGCCAGATGGGAGTTCCTGTTATCGATTTCAACGGAGAGATCATTGTGGGTTTCGATGTTCAGAGATTGACGGAGCTTATGAAAAAGGCGGCTTGATTAAAATGGAAAAATCTGAAAAAGAAAAGGGAAATTTGAATTTTGATTTTATTGTTCTTGGTGCAGGAGGAACCGGTTTAGCTGCGGCCATGTACGCTGCAAGACTTGGCTTGAAGACTCTTGTTCTTGGATCCAGCAATGGCTCTGAATTGCCTGTTGGCGGAGTCATAACCACGACGGACAATGTTGAAAACTATCCCGGATTTCCAAAGATCTCCGGAATGGAACTTGCGAAAAAGCTTGAAGAACATGCCAGAGAGTATGATCTTGTTGATATAAAGCAGGAATTGGCGGAAAAAGTTGAAAAGAAAAAAAATTGTTTTTTGGTTCAGACAAAGAAAGGAACATATCAGGGAAAATCCTTGCTTTTTGCTACGGGAACCAAATGGAGAAAACTTGAAGTTCCGGGCTCCGCCGAATTTGAAAGGAAAGGGGTTAATTATTGCGCTTTGTGCGATGGGCCTTTGTTTCGCGATAAAGTTGTTGCGATTGTCGGAGGTTCGGACAGCGCCGTCAAGGACGCTCTGGTTCTTTCTAAATACGCAAAGAAAGTCTATGTTATCGCCAGGAATGAATTGAGGGCGGAGCCGATCAATTTCGAGAAAATAAAAAGCGATAAGAAAGCCGAGATTTTAACCAAGACAAATGTCAAAGAGATAAAAGGAGATTCTGTTGTTCGCAGCATTGTTTTGGACAAGCCTTACAAAGATCAAAAAGAATTGAAAGTCGACGGAGTCTTTGTTGCGATAGGACACATTCCGCTCTCGGATTTGGCTAAACCTTTGGGCGTTGAGATAGATGATCATGGCGAGATAAAAATCGATCATAAAACTTCCGAGACAAATGTCAAGGGAATTTTCGCCGCAGGCGATGTTACAGACAAGGGATTCAAACAGCTAATCACGGGAGTGGGAGACGGTTGCACTGCGGCTTACTATGCTTATGAATATGTAACGAAGAATCAGGTTGTTTCCTGTTAATCGGAATAAATTTTTTTGAGATTATTCTCTGAACTTTCCTTCCACCGCAATTTCGCTGATGCTTTTCCTTCCATTCGGAACTTCTCCGGCCTGCATTTGCTCCGGAAGCTTTTCCCTGTTTCCTGGCTTTCCAATGGCGGCCATGGCTTCAACAGAATAACTCTCCGGAATTTCTAGGTCATTTCTAGCCTTTTCGTAATCGAATCCGGACATTCCATGAACGACTAATCCCGAAAGGGTTCCCTGCAACGCAAGATTTTCCCACGCCGCTCCGGTGTCAAAAGAATGTGTGATCGAAGGCTTGCCGTCGTGTTCAAAATTTTTTCTTGAAATTATAACTATCAGCGCCCCCGCATTTTTCGTCCACTCTTTGTTGAAATCTCCCATGAGGTTGAAGAAAATTTCCCATTCAGGAGTTCCTTTCATCGCATACAGGAATCTCCATGGCTGGCTGTTGTATGCCGAAGGAGCCCATTTTGCAGCTTCAAGCAAACTCATAAGCTCTTCTTTGCTTATCTGCTCTCCGGACATTGCTCTTGGAGAATGCCTTTTAAGAAAAATTTCTCCAACAGGAGATTCGGGTTTTCTTCCATTGATTTCCTTGTTTGTGATTTCCATTTGCTATCTTTTTTGAAGTTGCTTTACTAAATAAAGTTATATTTATAAACTTTGCTGGAGTCGGGTAAAGCATGAAAGAATGTCCTGCTCTTAGGATAATGAAGCTTCTCGGAGAGAAATGGGTAATTGTAATTATAGGGGAATTGAGCGAAAAAGGCCGAAGGTTTAATGAACTTAACAGGAACATAAAGATATCTTCGCGAACGCTTTCGAAAAGGCTTAAAGAACTTGAAAAGCTGAAGATAGTGAAGAAACAGTTTTACAAAGAGATTCCTCCGCGCGTCGAATATTCTTTGACAGATGCCGGAAGGGATTTAATGAAAAGTTTCAAAAATCTTGACGAGTGGATAAAGAAGTGGAACATTAAAATTTAGTTTCTAAAATGGCCAAACTTACAAATGTGAAAACCGGAAAAAGCGAAGAAATAAAGGAAGGCGAGCCGATTCGCGAGACGATTGAACGGCTCGGAGTTCCGTTCGGATGCGAGGAAGGAATCTGTGGGACATGCATGATAGAGGTTATGGAAGGCGAAGACAATCTTTCTGAACTTACTGAAGCTGAAAAAGATTTGATGAGGGACAAAAAACATCGGCTGGCATGCCAATGCAAAATCAAGAGCGGCGAAGTGAAATTCGAGATGAGCTAAACAATCAAAAATAATTTAAATGGATGAAAATCTTTTTTAAGATGATAAGAATAAATGAAAAAGTTCCGGATTTCAGCGCGAAGGCGTTGCATGAAAACCGGATAAAGACCGTGAAGAATTCAGATTATTCCGGAAAATGGCTTGTTGTATTTTTTTATCCAGGAGATTTCACTTTTGTTTGCCCTACCGAATTGGAGGAACTTGCCGAAAATTATGAATCTTTCAAAGAAATGAACGCTGAGATTTTGAGCGTTTCCACGGATTCAGAGTTTGTGCACAAAGCGTGGCACGACCACTCTCCGGCAATAAAAAAAGTTCAGTTTCCTATGGCGGCAGATCCGACGGGAAGATTGTCGAGATTATTCGGAACTTACATAAAAGGAGAAGGTGTTTCGCTGAGGGGGACTTTTATAATAGATCCGGATGGAGTTTTGAAAACCATTGAGATTCACGACAATTCTATCGGACGCAGCGCAAAAGAA
>CAYREP010000003.1:0-16393 GCA_964423375.1 Candidatus Woesearchaeota archaeon
CGACCTCGCGCTTCAGAACGCCTCCGCGATTCTGCACGGAAGATACATAGACGCAAATATTACCGTTGAAAATACCGGACTTGCAGATTCAAACGGCTCGACGCTTGAAATTTCCGTAGACGGAAAACAGATAAAAAAGGTTAATATTGGTCCGGTCGACATAGGCAGCGGCATAATTTTTCATTTCGCAAATCTTCTCACCCCAATCTCAGTAAACCAAATAGACTTCAGTGTAAACAGCAGTTCCGAAGAGCTCCAGAAAAATAACAATAAAATAGAATTAGTCCTTCAAAGATAATCAGTCGTCAAGGTCAAGCTCTTCAAGGAAATCATCCTCGTCATCAAGAGCAAGTTCTTCTTCAATTTCGTCTTCTTCCATTTTCCTCTTTTGGATTAATTATTTTTCTAATTATATTTCTATTTTTAAATACTTCTATTCTCGAAGCAGAAGATTGCAATATATTTTTTCAAAAAAGTTTTTTCTTAGAATTACTTTTGTTATTTTGGAGTAGTGGAGAATTAAAGATTATGAATCCCTCCTCCCAGAGTCGAACTGGGGATCTCCCGGGTGCTGCTGCATCCGTGGCTTGTCACGCTTCATAGTTTTCCCGAAGGAATCTCCGCGCTAGATATCTACAGCCAGGCGCTCTAACCACTGAGCTAAGGAGGGCTCGTTTAACTCGCCCGCCTGCACTCATTTCCTCACGTTTCGGAAAGGAGCTAAGGAGGGCTTGCTTACAAATTAGAACAGTTTTAAAGTATTTTTAAAGATTCTTGTTGAGTTAGAATACTATATTTTGAAATAATCTTTAGATATCATAAATTATTATAAAGGACATATTCGAAAAATTGTGATGGGCGATGAAGGAGATTACACCTTTCCAGGAATTCAAGTTGAAGGTTCAATAAGAAAAGCTTATGAAACGGCTATCAAAGATTTGAGAAAAGCGGTTACCCCTGAAGGAGGTTTAGAAATAGTTGCCAGAGTTTTTGATACTTTGAAAGGAAGCCGACCGGATTCCGAACGGGGAATTGAATGGGCTCAAGATATTATAGAGGCATATAGAAATCTGGGAAAAGCTATCGCAGATTTCCAACAAAAATATGAACCGAGGGGAACCTCCAGCAAGTATGAAAAACTTTTAAGTGATTTTGATGGGGAAACTTCTGCGGACAGACTTAACAATGCTTTAACTTTTTTTGAAGAGATTGAGGAGATGATCAATAAATATGGCATTGTTGACAAAAAAGACCTGAAAGAAAGGTTGGAGAGTTTTAGAGATATGAATGTAATTCTTAACAAGTATAATATTTCAGACAACGAAGATTTGAGAAAAAAGCTAAAAGAACTAGATGAATTGAATGACAGATTAAAAGAAGCTCAGGAATTAGAAACGGTGAACAAAAGATCTCAAAATCTAGAGAATTATTTTAGTTGATTCTGACTTTTTTATAAAAATAATTTAATCTTCCCTTGTTCTGTTTTGTTCAACTCACAGACTCACTCGACCTTTTACATTTGCTTTCAGTCTGATTTCTCGCGAGCTTGCTCGGCGACAAGGAAAGCGCGGTTGGATTCGGCTTCAGAGATTTTTCCGTTTCTTTCAAAGATTGCAGTGGCCGTAGGCAAAGCGAATCTTCCCAGAACCCCTACCTTCGAATAAAGAACATAATTCAAGACACGACTTTCTCCGGCTTCCAAGCTTTCGAAATACCACTCGACGCGCTTGTTCTTTTCATCAATTCTTGAAGGCTTTTCGATTCCAAACTTCTCATAGAGTTTTACCAAGGGAGGCAACCTGTCTGTAACAGTAAGCCTTTCAACAAATTTTTTGGCGCTTACGACAATCGTAACTTTCACCGCAAATTCTCCACCCTTGGCCCTAAGGAAAGAAATTTTCTTGTCCATTACCAAAGAGGTTTTTGAAAATTTCTTTACGAGAATAACTATAGCTACAAGAAAGACGACAACGAACAATGGCCATAGCCAGTTTGTAGTGGCCTTGATTTTTAATGTGTCTCCCGGAGATATCTTATTTTCCCAAGTATAAACCACATTAAACCCGTCTCTTTTCACTATGTCCGGTTCAGGCGAGAAAGTGGTGAACAGCCTGGAGATAATGTTCTTGTCTATCTGCGTCTGGGAGTCCACAACGACGTTTCCTTCGTTGGATTTTTCTATTACCTTTGTGAAAATTATAAAACCGTAATTTTGTTCGCTAACATTCAAGATATTCTGTTCGGAGAATTTTATCGGGCCTTCGACGGTTGCCGGTTCTCCATCCACAACAATAGCCGCAGAGAGGGTGTAAAATCCCGCTATAAGGCTCTTGAAATCTTCCTTGTTGAGATTTACTTCAAAAGATTTTTTCTCCATTGAACCGAGAGAAATGGCCTTGTTTAATGTGAAAAAAGGGGACTTAAATTGGACCTTCATATCGCTGAAATTCAATGCGAGATTGTTTTGAATATAGATTGTGATTGAGTTTGATTTGGGATTTATTTCCGACGCGCCGACCGAGAATGCGTGGTCAAGGCCGACTATCTTGAAGGTTGCGGATTCGGTATTTTTGTCTCCGGAGCTTGATTGAACGTAGTAACTGAAAGTGTAATACCCATTGTAGGTAAGATTTGACGTCGGAGTTATTGTTATGTTGACGCGCTTTGTCTGGCCCGCCTCGATCCGCACCGGCTGCGAGGGAGTCATTAGGAAACCGGCGAGATTGTAAAAACTGAAACTGTCAGAGGGCCCGTTATTTGTCACATAAACATCAAAAGAAACGGGATGGGGCAATTCGCGCACCATCACTAAATTTGTATTGTTGTTTTTTACGGTTACATCCAGCGCAAAGGTTCCCGCCATGAGCGCAAGGGCAAGAACCGCCGCAAAAACAGGAAGGATTATCGTCTTTTTCATAAGGAAATCATATGGAATTTGTATTTAAGTATTTCGGTGGAAATCCACAAGATAAATTTTAATAATATCAATCCGAAAAAATAATATGATAACTCTTGATTTATTTCAGTGGTGGGATTATGAAAGATGGTTTGATTATAATTGCGTGTCCGAAAGCTATGAAGTTATCGGAGGATATTTTCCGTATCATTTAGAACCTCTTCCCGGTGATTTGAATGATGAAGATATTTTTCCTTGTCGCGAAGTGGAGTCGCTTCAATAATTATCAGCTTCTGCCTTCAATATCCAAGAAAGCTTTTGCCTGTTCAAGAAATTCCTCGCAATCGGAAGCCACTTTTCCCTGCAATGCGGTTACGGTGGAAGGGATTATATATTTCTCGTAAGTCGCACGGAGAAATTTTTGGAATCCGGTGACTTCAAATTTTCCCTGATAGTCTTTTACGAGAATGCCCTTGACCGCGACTTCAACGCTTCCTTTATTGGCGCTAACTTCCGCCCCGCCTTTTTTTATCTTAACCTGAGACATATTTTTTATTGCAAACTTTACCTTGATTTTCTCCTTGAAATAATCTGAAAGTTTTCTTTGACCAGTCCATTCAACATCTATGGCCTTCGTATCTCCCGCAAGTTTTTCCCCATATTTGTCCTCGGAGAAATCGCTAAGGTTGGTCTCTTCGGTCAGCCAATCGTGGCAAAATTTGTAGAAATCCTTGAATGTGAAAATGCCGTCATATTTCACCTTGCTTGAGAAAACCTGTTCTTCTTCAGCCATTGAAAATCTCCATTGATCGCTTAACCATCTTTTCAGAAAAAAGATAAAGATTATTTAAATATTTAACTAAAAAGATAATTGTATATATTGGAAGTTCATAGTGTTTTTATAGGTTGATACTAGTGATTGTCTAAATGGGAAATGTGACAAAGAAAGGCCTCACAAGACGTTACAACAAATACTATTCAGAAAACCTTGATCTTCAAACAAGATTTAATGAAGGGAAGAAATATTCCGGAGGATGGGCCGGAATTGTTGGAAGCGAAGTCTACGGACTTTTTGCTGGCTCGATTGCGAAAGACACCGATCTTTTACTTCAAGAACCCATACAAAATGAAAATCTGAAATCACTTGATGACTTTGCATTGGGAATCACAAGATTCGCTTCTTTTTATATTACAGTAAGAAACACTAAAGTGGACATCATTTATCTCTCTGCACTTTTCCCGAACAATCCTGACCGTTCAATCAAGGATTTTTTTGAAGGAAATATATACAACGTTCAGAATCTTGCCTATTTTCCAAGGGATAAAAAAATAATTTGCGATGACTATGGAATCGAGGCTATTAACAGCAGAACCTTGAGATTCCTAAATCTCGGAGCGGCAACAGCCATTGCACGGAAGCGGATAGGCAAGAAAAACATGAGCATAGAGGCAATGCTTGTGCAAATGATAGAAGAAAAAATCAGACAGACGCCCTCTTTCAGTTATGAGCTTCCCGAAGATTTCAAGTAATCAAACATCCGACATGCATGAAGCGCAAATCAGCATTCCATTGACGCGATACAATGGTCCGCGGCTTCCGCATTCTTCGCAGATCCCATCACGAACAGCAACACGCTCTTTTGCGCTTTCAAGCCTCTTAAGTTTTTCAGTCTCTTCTTTTATCAAATCCATTTCCCTAAATTGAAGGTTAATCTCCGGATAGAAATTGACGATGTCTCCAAGAGTTATGATTCCAACAGCTTCGCCATTCTTTACAACAGGTATTTTTTCAAATTTGAATTTTTTTATCTTTTTTACTGCATCCTCAAGGGTGGCTTCGGGCTTTATGGTCACCACTTTCCTCGGGGATATTTCAGAAGCTTTTATCTTAGACAAGTCCTGCTTTGATTTTTTTACAATTGCCCAAAGAATATCCTGGCTGGAGACAAGGCCCAGCAATTTAGGACCTTCTGTAAGCAAAAGGCTTCCTATTTTTTTCTTGACGAGAATTTTTGCGCATTCCATCAGGCTGGTGTCCGGCTTGACGCTAATTAACTGTCGAGTCATGATATCAGAAACCAGAACATGGGTCATTTTGCTTAATTTTCTAACGGCCGAGAAGTTAATAAAACTTGTGAAACGCGCTTCTCCACTCACTTTATCACAATAATCTTAATAAAGAAATGCGGGCTTTGGATGATATGAAAAGGGATATACCGCATTTTGAAGAGCTAAATGAAGGAGAATCCAAAGAATTTACACAGATTTATGTAATGGATGAACCTTATTGGAGATGGGGATCCGACAAAGAAAAAATCAAGAGGACGCTGCTTGCGGAGCTGGGTATGAACCAAGATGATCTGGAATCTTTTCAGGTTACTGGAGAGGGCCGGGGGAGCCTTGACGGAGGAGTTTACACTCTTGAAGGGCACATAGACACCGGACATCTTGTTGCAAAACTTCTGCCATACCTGCCTTCGGGAGCGAGATGGAATGTTAAGAACCGGAATAATGACCGGACAAATTCACTAAAATATTTGGAAGAAAAATATGGAGGAAGCGTAAATGCCGGATAAACCGATAGTGCTGATGCCCGAAGACATTCAGCGAATGATGGGGAAAGACGCGCAGAGGAACAACATCCAAGCCGCGAGAATGGTGGCCGAAGTAGTGAAAACCACGCTGGGGCCCAAGGGAATGGACAAGATGATAGTTTCGCCAACCGATGAAATCATTGTCACGAATGACGGGGTAACAATTTTGGAAGAGATGCAAATCGAGCATCCTGCCGCCAAGATGATGGTGGAAATCGCGAGAACGCAGGAAGATGAAATCGGCGACGGCACGACTACAGCGGTTATGATTGCGGGAAAGCTTTTGGAAAATGCGGAAAAACTTTTGGACAAGAAAATTCATCCCACAGTCATTACCAAGGGTTACCGGCTTGCGGCGGAGAAAGCTCAGGAAATCCTGCAGGAAATCTCGTATAAGATAACTCCTGAAAACGATGATGTTCTGAAGCAAATTGCCATGACTGCAATGACGGGAAAAGGAGCTGAAGACTCAAGGCAGCGGTTTGCGGACATTCTTGTACGCGCTGTGAAACAAATTCAGGAAAACGGAAAAGCGGACCTGAAAGACATTAAAATCGAAAAAGTCAAGGGCGACGGCATAAAAGATTCTGAACTGATTTCAGGAATTGTTTTCGAAAAAGAAAGGGTTTCGCAGGATATGCCGCGGCTTGCAAAGAATGCAAAAATCGCTTTGCTTGGATTTCCTCTTGAACTTAAGAATCCGGAGATAGACACAAAGATTTCTGTGACTTCGCCGGATCAACTCCGGACTTTCATAGACCAAGAAGAAGCAAACATAAAATCCATGATAGAACGAATAAAATCTTCAGGGGCAAATGTTGTTTTTTGCCAAAAAGGCATCGATGATTTTGCGCAATATCTTTTGGCGAAGTCGGGAATTTACGCATGCCGCAGAGTCGCAAAAGACGACATGGAAAAAATCTCGAAAGCCACAAGAGGAAAAATTGTAAACAACTTAGGTGAGTTGACTTCTGAAGAGCTTGGGAATGCAGAATCCGTTGAAGAAAAGAAACACGGAGACGTCATATTCACTTATGTTCAGGGCTGCGAAAACCCAAAATCCATGACCATCTTGATTCACGGCGGAAGCGAGCATGTGATAGATGAAATAGAAAGGGCAATGCGCGACGGCCTGGGCGACGTTGTTTGCTGCCTAAATTCAGGAAATATTGTTCCCGGGGGCGGAGCGGTTGAGATAGAACTTGCAAGAAGGTTAAGGCAGTTCGGCCAGACGCTTTCAGGAAGAGAGCAGCTTGCGGTTGAAGAATTTGCGTCAGCCCTTGAATTTATTCCGATAACTCTCGCAGAGAATGCGGGCATGGATCCAATTGATGTCCTGACAGAATTGAAGTCTCTTCACGACGGCGGCAATAAGAATTCCGGGCTGAATTTGTTTTCAAACAAAATAGAAGATACATTAAATTCAAGAGTTTTAGAGCCCGCTAAAATAAAAACGCAGGCAATAAATTCCGCGAGCGAAGTCGCCATAATGATTCTTAGAATAGACGATGTGATAGCGGGAACAAAAGGAAAATCTCAGCTTCCCAAAAACTTCGGAATGCCCGGAATGAGCGATTATTAATCTCCGTATTCCCAGTCCCGATCATAATTTTCATTCGGTGCAAGATATCTTAGATTGTTTGCTATTTTTAAGACATCGGAACTTCTCATTACATTATAGACTATTCTTTTTCCAAGGGAATCAATAGTCATCCGGGTTATTCTTTGGGAACCATCTTCAACTGTAGCCGTCGGAAATTTGCCCGCTTCTTGAACCGCTTTTATGAAATCTTCCAACGTAGCAGAGACTTCTTCAAAGTCCATTTTATTTTCTTCCCCGGACCAATAGAATTATAACTATCGCGATTATCAAAATCGCCAGCAATGCAACCAATATCCAAAGCAAGCCGGAAGTGATCGCGAATTGTTGATTTTTCGGCGAGCCCAAATTTATTTGCGGCGAAGTCTGATTGATGTTTTCGTAATAAGCCGGAGGATTGTAAACATTGCTGTAATTATAATTGTATTTTGTTGAACTTGAGCCTGAACCTGAGCTGGAACTGATCGAGAAAGTTACCGCCTTTTGCGCAAAGTTTCCAACAGTGTCGTTTGCATAGACAATCCAAGTGTTGCTTCCTGTCGAGCTGGAAATGCCGGTTATCGAATTTGTTCCGTTTGAACATGAAAAAGATATTTTTGTAGCGCCGTTGTCCAGCGAATACCAGCAGGCCTGAAGATGCGGCTCTGAAACAGTGAAATCGAGTTCGGTGACTTTTGAACCATAGGTCTTTGCAGAAGGGTAATTGATGGTTATATCAGGATTTGCAGAATCAAGAGTTATCGCTCTTGTTCCGGAATTGTTTGAGTTGCCTGCATTGTCATATGCGGTTGCATTGAGGTAATATGTCCCGTCTGACAGCCCCACAGAGGTAAACAAAAGCGACGGAGAGTTTGAATAATCTGTTCTGACAAGGGAACCCGAAGAATTGTAAAGATAGGCGGTGACATTTTTCAGTCCGGAGCCGGAATCCGAAGCAGTCACATTGATTGGAATAGATGTTCCTCCGATGACTGAATTGTCCGCCGGCGTCGGGGAAACAAACTGGATTGAAGGCGCTGTGGAGTCAATCATTAATGTCCTTGGAATTGAAGATGCGCAGTTTCCGGAAGTGTCGCAAGCCTGAAGGTACCAATTGTAGTTCCCATCCGACAGGGAAGTTATGTAAGAATAGATGATGTTGTTTGGAAGCGAGGAGGTTGTTTTTTCCAGCACGCCGTTCAAATAAAAAGAGGTGCCTGCTATCGCAACATTGTCTGATATCCTAAAAGAGAATGCGGCATTTATTGAATTTTGGAGATAATTGTCGGCTGGAGAAATCACGGTTATTACCGGCGCCGTCGTGTCCGGCACTATTGTGTTTTTTACAGTCAAGGTGTAACTTGCCTGAACAGGAGAATTGCGGCCGTCGGAGACGCTTACTGTTATGGCATAATTTGTATCGGAGCTTACTGAAGGCGTTGTTCCCGAGATTAAACCGGTTGCGGAATTTATAGAAAGCCATGTCGGACCGGAAAGCGAGTAAGTCAACGAATCGCCGTCGGGGTCCGAAGCCGAAACAGAGTAAGAGTATGAAGACTGTTCATTTACATTTTGGTTGGAAATCGAAGATATTGAGGGAGGCGAATTTGTTGCCGGCGGATTTGAAGGGTTGGAAGGGGGATTTTCAGGAGTTGTCGGAGGCGAGTTTACTGTGAGCGTTATCGACTTCGCTTTTTCTGTGTAAGAATCGTGCGAGTAAAAGTTCAGGTAATATATTCCCGGTCCGCCATAGTCCGAAGAAGTTACTGTGGAGCTTCCGGAATAATATTGATTGGAGGTGGATGTATCGAGAAGCGTTTTAACAATATTTCCTGAAGAATCTAGAAGAGTTATCTTTACCTGAAGAGGAGGGTTAGTTCCAAGAAAATAATAACTGAAGCCTGCGCTGTCTCCGGAGTTTATGGTCATATCCGTGCTACTGTCAGACCACGCTCCGGCGGACGAAGTCGCGCTTACAGAAACGAGCAAAAATATTCCCAGGATCAGTCCGAATAAAAATCGAGCTTTCATTTTCTTTTCTCTGGAGATTTAGCCTGCCACAAAGTGTATTTCATGCCAAGATAGGGAGTTATTTTTTTTGTTCTCGCAGACCCGGTTATTCCGGCATCAACTTCAAAACCTTTATACTTTACTCCGGCAAAACCGGTGTAATCAACCGCCGAATGTTTCAATGTTGGATCCTGATTTGGACCGTCAAACAATGTCTTTCCAAGATAGATGCTTGTTGAATTGTCGGTGTTCCAATGGAGCATGCTCATGCTTCCTCCGACCAATACTTTCAAATCTCCCTTTCCGAAATAAAAAGTATTTCCGATATTTACCGAATAGAATCCTGAATTGGAGGTGTCTATTTTTCCCCAAAATCCGAAGTCGGATTTGGGAGTTGTCGTTGACGAAGTTTCTGAAGAGAATCCTTTTGACACTCCAAAGTTGTATGAAAGGTTGACAAGATCATTGGAATCGCCAAAGATCATGCCCGCATTCACTCCGACCATCTTGCCGCCGAAAGTATAATCTGTTCCAAAGTCAAAACCTACAGGAGGCGTTACAGGGTTTATGAAAGGCGCTTTTTTCTGTTCCGCTCTCGCCTCTCTCCGTAATTTCTTTGGAGAAGTTTTTGGTTTCTGACTGTAATTTTTTTGTTCATCTCTGCCCAATCCTTCGCCGTGCCTGTTTTGAAGGGCTTTGTTAAGCTCTTCTGGGGATCTTGAAGAATAATCGAAAGGATATTTTTCCGGCTGTTTTGTCGTCGCTTCGGGGCCTTTGCCCGGAAGATGAATTTGATGGTTGTAACCGTTTGAAGGAAGAACGATTTTCGCAGATTGAGCCTTTTTTTCCAGTTTTCCCACTTCTTCCGGTTCCTGAAGCGCAGGCATTATCATGTAAGCGGCCCTCTGATCTTCCTTGCTGACCAAAGCAAAAGTGAATTGTCCAGGGAATCTCTTGTTGAATTCCTCAACTTCGTCCTTGCTTAAATATCCGTCTTTAAAATCTTCATTTAAAACGGCTATCTTCTCCAGATAGGTAATCCCTCCATTTATTGATTTTTCCCTGTTCAATTCGGGAATCACTTTGCTTGCTATGCTGTTCAGATTAGATTCGTAGACGGGCTTAAGAGCCGGAGCAATTCTTTTGGCCCCTTCATTTTCAGAAAGATAAGTAAAGTCGTTAACTAATGCGTCTGCAGCGTCTCTTACTACAACATGGTCTGTCGGCTTGAATCCAAGCTGGCTTATGTGGACCGGTTTTCTGTAAAATGGCGATGCTCCGTTTCCAACAATCAACCCGTCGTAGGTTGGAATATTTGGAAGAGGATTGCCTGTTTGTTCAGTCTTTACAGGTTCGGGATTTTCTGAAGTTACGGCTTCTTTCGCCCCGTTTCCGAAAGCGTAGCCTGCCGAAGCTGCTGCCAAAGCCGCTGTGAGAGTCAATATTTGTCTTAATTTTCCCATTTTATAGTAACTTTCTAGTGATAATCGGTTTTATAAATATTTGCATTATGTCGTAACTTAACAATAATATCAATTTTCAAAATAGCCAAACGCAAGATTTTTAAGAACAGTTGACTCTGAAAATCTACGGTCCATTAGTCTATCGGTAGAACACCTCGTTTACACCGAGGAAGGAGAGGTTCGACTCCTCTATGGACCATTTTTAAGATGAAATTTGGTTGGAGATTTTGGTTGAGGATTTTTGCGGTTCTTTTGTTGCTCTATGCTCTTTACAGTACCGGCCTTCCATTGTATTATGTTGCAATCATAGGCATAGTTTTCATAGTTATAATTTTTTTAAGAGGGAAACTCTACAAAAAAATAGATGAACTTTTGACAAAACATCTCAAGTTCCTTTCTAATGTGAAGCCTTGGGTAAAGAAGGCGATAATCATTGCAGTTTTCATAATCATTTATGTTCTTCTGAGAGAGCTGATTTATCTTATTTTAGGATTGTTCGGAATCGACGTGCAGCAGGCATTAGATGAAGGGATAAACCAGTCTATGAATTACAGCGGCTGATCGAAAAATTCGTTTCTGGATTTTTCTGCTTCGAACCAATAGTCTAAAGAAATTTTTCTGCTTAGCCTTGAAGCTTCTTCGTTTCCTTTATTTCTCAAAACCAAAGATAAATTCGTTAAGTCGTCCCTAAGCTTTTCGTAATCTTTTACATTTATGAATCCAAGACTTGACATAACCTTCGGGATACCTTCAAGTTCTCCGAGCGCCGCAACAGCAAGCGAGGGAGTATCGTATCCCATTTCAAGATTTCTTTTATAATCCCGCAGATAAACCTTCGAACTGAAGATTTTGTTTTCAAGAACCAATTTGTATGCATCCAGAACTTCTTCTGAAGGAATCTTGTTTTCCATGTTTTTCAAATCTCCAATAATCTTTTAAATGTTTGGCAACAGTATTAATTTATGCGTGGGTAGTTTATCGGTAGAATATCTCGTTGCCAATCGTATGGGGCAAGCCCCCTGACAAGTCACCCCCGAGGAACAAGTCAGAACGATGCAAAGACGAGGTGAGCCGGGTTCAACTCCCGGTCCGCGCATTTTTATTCTCTTTTTGTTTTCTGAGATTTTATAACTGACTCCAGGTCACTTATGATCCAGTCCAAAACTTCCGTTCCGAGAGCAACATCAACTTTTGTTTTCCATCGGTTATCTAATCCGGTTATATTTGCATACTCGCTGAAAGCCGCAACCAGGCTTCTTGTCGAAGGGCTAAGATAATCACATAAAATTGCAGAATCTGCAATAGAGTAGACCCCTTGATACCAATTTCCTTGGTATTTTGTTCTCACCTTACCATGAGTTTCTTCTTCAGAGTTGCTTCCTAAAATTGCTCTGCGATTATTCGCTTGTTCGATAATCCATCTTGGATCAAAGTCGAAATATTTTAAATTGGAGCGAAACATCCCTTCATAACCCTCTGCCTTACCATATAACCAATCCCTAGCTTCAGCTATTTCACCTTGATGGATCAAAAGGCTTCTTGGTCCTTCTGCAAATTTCAAAAATTCCATGAAAAAACCGTTTCATCTTAATATTTAAATTTTCCCAATGAAACATTTAAAAGTGGTAAATTCATAAAACAGTCATGGCGGAAAGCGCTGGCAAAAATTCTGAAAATCCAAAAAAGCCAAAGGATTCTAAACAGTCTGAGATGTCAAGATCGGAAAATGAAATTCCGGAGATGAATCTCACCAATAATTATTCTCCAAAAAAGCCGATTCTTCCGGATCAAAGCGAAATGCAGAAGAGCATGGACAAGACAAAGAAAGAGTTGAACAAGCTGAAAATTTTCATCACTAAAAAATATCCCTTTGTCAAAGCGATCGGTTTGTTGCCGCCGCAAGCCAACAAGGTTTTCATAGAAGAAGAAGTCGGGGAAAATATCCCGAAAGAGGAATTCGAAAAGCTGAACAAGAAAGTGCATCTTTGCGTGATAATTCCCGAGGACAAATTCAAGGAAATCAACAAGATAAAGACGGAAATCGTGAAGCAAATCGAGGGAGACAAACAGGATGTTTGGATTTACGTGAAGACCGAGCAAGACCTTTGGGAATACGGAATGGACAGCAAGTTTGAACTCTTGAGCGCGGTTGCGATGTCATATCCGTTGCACGACAAGTCCGGAATTTTGAAATCGCTTCGCGTCGCCGAGATTCACAAGTCGCTGGTTTTGCAGAAATTCGAAAGGTATGTTGTCAGTTACGTTGTCGGAGGGAGCATAATAACCGGATCAGCAGTCAAGACATCTGACTTGGACTGTTTCATAATCATTAATGACACTGATGTTAAACGGATGCCAAGGCTTGAACTGAAAGAAAGATTGAGGGGGATAATTTATCAGTATATTGCGGAAGCTCATGCGCTTGCGGGCGTCAAGGAAGGAAATCTTATTCACGTGCAGGTTTACCTTCTTACGGATTTCTGGGAGTCTGTCAAAGATGCCAATCCTGTGATTTTCACATTCATCAGGGACGGTGTTCCGTTGTACGATCGGGGAACATTCATGCCATGGAAGGCCTTGTTGAAAATGGGAAAGCTGAAACCTTCACCGGAAGCTATCGACATGTTCATGTCAATGGGAGACAAAACAACAAAGAGAGCTAAGATGGCACTTATGGATATTCTCGTGCAGGATATTTATTGGGGGGTTATAACCCCAAGCCAGGCGCTGTTCATGCTGCATGGCCTGCCGCCTCCGACGCCAAAACAGATACTCAAAGACATGAGAAGAATTTTTGTAGAGAAAGAAAAGATGCTGGAGCCCCGATATGCTGCGATTTTGGAAAACATCGTCGGGAAATATAAAGAATTCGAACACGAGAAGCTGAAAGAAATCAAAGGGGCTGAAATCGACAAGATGATAAAAGATTCGGAAGATTATCTTAAGAGGCTTAAAGAGCTTCGCGAGCAGATTGAAAAGAAAGCCCAAGGCCAGACAATAGAAGAAGTTTACAATGAAGTTTTCGATTTGCTCAAAGCGGTAACGAAGAAGAAAACCAACGCGGCGATCATTGAAGAATTCGAGAGCATGATAAAATCAGGAAAGTTCGCGCCGCAGAGCAGGAAGATAATCGACAACATCCTGAGCGCCAGAGCGGATTTCAAAAAAGGCAAAACAGATTTGCACAAGATAGACAACGTCAGGAGGGACTCTGCAGACTTAATAAGCTCGCTTGTGGAATTTTCTCAAAGAAAGGACCTCTCAGATTTTGAGAAAGGCAGGATGATTGTGAAATATAAACAAGGAGAGGCAGAAAAAGCCGCGGAAATTCTCGTTCTTGACGGAAAGATATTTTTGTTTAAGGATGGCGGAATAAATAAGATTACAAACAAAGTTGAAAATTCTGACATGGAAGAAGTTTCCAAAGCCATGGAAGCGCAAAAAGGAAAGAAAGCGAATGTCGGCGCGGATGCTTTCGCAGCGCTGAAAAAAGAGCTCGGCGAGTTCGAGATTGTTTTCTGATTTTTAGATTAAAAATTAGCTAAGAATTATTTCTTTTTGGACGGCTTTTCGCTTTCCACCCATTTCTTGTTTCCTTTAGATAACTTTCTGAAAATGTAAGCGCTTAACCAAGTAAGGAACGCTCCGATTGCCGCATAAATCGCAGGATAGATCACGAGGTCAGCAAACAGAAAGATTTTCATGAAAGTCTGAACTGTGGAAGCGCTTGCTCCCGCTCTCGTGGCTTGCTGGATCGCGGCCGCGATTTTTTCCGGGAAAAGATAGAAGACTATTATCCCCATTATCGCGGAGATCAAACCCACGACAACCCCCGTCCAGGCTCCTGCTTTTCCGGCATGAAGATCTTTTTCATTGGATCTTGAAATCTTAAAGCCCACGAAGCCGAAGACAAATACCAGAATCAGAAAACCAATAATTGAAGCGAGAGTTGTCCCGATAGTTTCCGAAACAGGAAAAACCGTGGCCAAAACGGAATATAGAACAAAGACAATTATCGAAACATCCATGAAATCCCAATAAAATCCGAGCCCCTTTTTCTTTCCCATTGGATTATTCAGGGAGATTGGATTTATAAATTTTGGGAAAAAATAAAAACCATGCGGTTTTGTTTTGTTTATGAAATACCTGTTTATTCTCGGAAGAAACATTGAGCTTTCCGTTGCGGAGCTGAGGAGTTTTTTCAGAAAAAACAATTGGAAATTTGAAAAAATCAAATTAGCCGGGAACGGCCTGCTGGTCGAGAGCTCCGCGAAGATTGGAAAAGGGACGGTTCCAAAATTGGGAGGCACTATTTCCGTCGGGGAAGTTCTGGCTTCGGGAGACGCAAAAGAAATTTTTTCTCAGCTTGGAAAAATTGAATTGCACAGCGGAAAAAGCAACAAGCTGAATTATGTGGTGCATGATTTCGGTTCTGAAATTCTGAAAGATGCAGAGAGCTACCTGAAACAAAGATTCAAGGCGGAGAAGCTGAAGGCAACCGAGAAAAAGCTGACAGGGAGCATACAGCTCCAGGGCGGGGCAAGCGTTGCGAAAGTTGCGTCCAGCCTCATAGACGAACAATTCTTTATTTTTTCCTCGAAAGACGAAAATTATTTCGGCAGGATTTTTGAAAGTTCGGATTACGGGGAAATAGAAAAGCGGGACATGCAAAAGCCAGTCAGGAGAAACGAACTTGCAATTTCGCCGAGACTCGCTAAGATCCTTGTTAACCTTTCGGAAGTTTCTTCGGAAAAGGGCGAAATTTTGCTGGATCCGTTTTGCGGCATAGGAGTGGTTCTTCAGGAAGCGTTGCTGCAAAGAATAAAAGCCACAGGAATCGACATCGATAAAACTGCCGTGGCGGGAGCGAGGCAGAATCTCGAATTTTTCGGATTCGACAAAAAGAATTACAAACTGATAAACGGAGACTCTTCAAAAATAAAAATCAACGAAAAAATTTCAGGCGTCGCGACAGAGCCGGACCTCGGGAAACTGCAAAAATCCGTTCCAGGTGAAGAAGAAGCCAGAAAAATTATAGGAGAATTTGAAAAACTTATGATTAAAGTTTTGAATAATATTAAAGAAAATGTAAAAGGCAAAATAGCGTTTACGGCGCCGCTGATTTTTGCAGGGAAAAAAGGCGGCAGGATCGGATGCGATTTCAAAAGAATCGCGAATTCAACGGGACTGAAAATCTGCGAAGGTTTTCCGATACAGGAATTCAGGGAAAGGTTCAGGGCGAAATCCATTATCGGGAGGAGCATTGTCGTTCTTGAAAGTTCAAACAAATAGTTTTTTAAACTAAATTTCTTGTAGGATTATTATAAATATTTTAGATTAAAATGAAAGGAAAAGTTATACAGTTCAGGCAGGGAAATCATACTGTTCACGAGAGGCATTTTCTTATAGAGATAGCCGGCGTTGACTCAAGAGAAAAGGCTGAAAAATTTGTGGGAAAAGAAGTTGAGTGGAAGTCTCCTGCGGGAAAAGCGATAAAAGGAAAGGTTTCTGCGGCTCACGGGAACAACGGTGTTTTGAGAGCGATTTTCGAAAAAGGTTTGCCGGGCCAGGCGATAACGACTGAAGTGGAGGTCAGGGATTAAAATGAATTCCAAAGTTGAAGAGAGATTGGTTGAAGATGGACTGGATTTTGCTGAAACGTATGTTGCTGTATTGCACAATCAATTTCCTGATGAATTTCCAGATTACGTTCAAGGCATAAAAGCATTTACGGAAAAAGAAATCCGAGATTATGCAGAACGGTTAAATAAAAAAAGATATATTGAGGCTAAATCAGCATAAAATGGCAACACTTAGAAAAGCAAACGCGTATTCGAAAAGAATTGTCGTG
>CAYREP010000004.1:0-14209 GCA_964423375.1 Candidatus Woesearchaeota archaeon
ATGCGTCTTTGCACTTTATATAATAGTTCTGACCGTTAATCCATTGCGTGGAATGCAAAATATTGTCTATTGTCGTGAATCTGTTTCCATCGTCAAAGTTGTATCCTCCAAGATCGGAGATGTCGTAAACACAGGTTGCATTCTCGTTTGTCTCGACCACCAAATTATTATTATCTTTGTAAGCTCTCACAATGATAGGAGCTTGTGTATCTGTCTTGACACTGAATTTTATCGAAGTGGTAGCCTGATTGTTTCCAAGATCATTGCATTTTATATCGTAAGTGTAATCCCCTGTAGGCAAGTACACTATTGCAGAATGCATGTAAGTATCTGTTCCATCAAATTGCACATAATTGCTATCACTTTCAGTACTTTGTTTATAATAACATGTTGATTCTCCTTGGTTGTATCCTGCAGAAGTTGACACTGAAAGATTTATCTTAACTGGGTCAGTGGAATCTTGCAAAAGGGTCTTGTTCGGACTTGCAAGATTTATTGTCAATGCCTGTGTTCCGAGCAATGTGAGCTTGTATGATTGCGAATCAACATTTCCAAGTGTGTCATTGCACCTGAAATAGAAGTCATTTCTTGCCCCGTCTTTTATTCCGTCAAGGGTTCCGGTGCATTTATATGCCCCCGGATACGCTCCGGTTGTTGTAGGAGAGCTGGCACAGTCAAGAGACCCATCAGTCATTGAGCCAAATCCGGAAGAATCTTTTGTTGGATCTATATGGCTCCATCTGCATTCACCTATGCCGCTTTCATCGCTTACATAAAGTGTTATCGGAACAGAACCTACTCCTGCTGCAATAGGAGTTCCGCCCGCATCTGCCAAGGCAATGTAATTGGTTCCCTTTATCTGCGGAGGTGTTGTGTCAGGAGCATTCTTTACATTGAATTGTATTACAAATGCGTTTGAATTCTTATTTCCTTCAACATCTGTGCATCTCACGTAAAGGCTTGTTTGTCCGCTTGCGCTTACTCCGATGCCTCCTTTTGGTATGCTTTCAAATATTGGGACGCTTATGCTATGATTTACTCCCCAAATAGACTCAGTCCCGCTTACCCCTCCATCTGTACCGAGAAGGATGCTGCCAGTCATATCATCAAAGGAGGTTCCTCTCGTCAACCCTATCTTGCATTCGGAAACTTCATTCGTGCTTACTCCCAAATCTATTGCGCTGTTTATGTCTACTTTTGGAGATATCGCAACTCCGGTATCTGGTGGAGTTATCGCATCTGAAGGGCTTGCAGAATAACCTGTCGAGATGATATCATTCCAGAATGAAATTGTTGGAGGATTAATATCTCCGGTATTATTATGGACACAGACCGGCTTGCCATTATGGTTCGGATCAGATAGCAACACGCATGCAGTTCCTAAACTTGCGCACTGGTATTGGGTGCATGGAAGGCCGTCTTGCCCGCACTTGCTGCAATCTTCTCCCCCAAGTTTTGGCTGCCATGGAACACACTGTATCGTGACTGCGGCTACACTCTGTTTGTGATAAAGGAATCCGAATAAAACAAGCGCCAAGCCTGCGCCTACCAATCCAGTTACCCACGCAGAAGTTCCTATTGCAGTCGCTATTGCAGATCCAATACCGGTAGCCCCAAAAGCTGCTCCTGCAGCCGCAAATTCAAAGGCGGTTAGGGTTTCATCTGTTGCGCTCCCCGGAGATACTCCAAATATTTTTTTAGCTCCTTCAAAAATCCCCGCTATTACTGCCGCCGCACCTGCAGAGATAAGAATATTTCCGATAACTTGAAGAGCCCCCCATCCCTTTAATGCCAGAAAAGGAGATACTTCTGCCGCCCCTGTACTCGCTGCTCCGCTTGAAGCTCCTGGAGCCGCGTTAATAACGTTACTTGGAGCAACCCCTGCAGGGTTTGCAGCTGTTGATGTTCCGACAGGCAATCCCGAAGTTAGCGAGGGCGTTCCTGATAATTTACTGTAAAAGTCCTTGAATTTCGTGACTGCACCTGATACCCCCGAAACTGCACTTACAGTATTGGTAACTTGAGTAACACAATCTAAGAGTGCCTGTCCTGCAAGAGATTGCCCACATTGTTTTTCTGCTTCTTTTTGAACATCGCTATTGGTTGATGAACTTGTATCTGGAACACACGTTCCGCTATTCCATGTATTCGGATCATTTGGGTCATAAGCCCCCTGAGAACATTTATATCCTGAATCGCAGTGAACTATTGTTCTCGTAGGAACATTTTCATTACAATTTATCACGGTTTGACCTGAACTTGGCGTTGTTGAAGATGAAGGAGGGGTGTCTGTTGATGAAGAAGTCCCAACATAATCTACAGTGCTTGTCCCACTGTTAAAACTGCATTGAGCCGGTTTTGTTACGGAAGAAGGATTGCTGGCGATTGCAAGATTCAGAGTATACTCCTGACAGGATCCCGCGGCAATTCCTCCCGACCAAACTCCATCTGTCTTTGTGAACGTTACTGCCTGGCCCGTAGGCCCTGAAGTAGGATCGCAGTTATAACCCAACGTTTGTTCTACGGTATTTGTCCCCGATGCCTGATAAGTCAAGGTAACTAATTTTGAACTTCCATCGGCACAAGGAACCGGATCTCCGCTGTTGTATTTTACAGGTGTCGCCGCCGCGCTCACGAATCCAATCTCGCTTCCAAGCGCATAAGACAATCCCACAATTCCGATTATTAAAATAAGTATCTGGCCTATTGCAATCCCTTCTCTTCTTCTCGAATTCGTTCTTATGTATCTCTTCATATTATTGCTTCCTAAAAGTGATATCCCACTCCCGTCTGATTTGATGAAAATACTGTGAATAAACTTCTTTTATCTACAATAGAACCATTTTGTCCAATATAGTTAACACTGACCCCGCAGTCCCCGAGCGATGAGCAAAGCGCTGCATAATTATTCATCCAGTTACTATTTAGCTGATCAAAGGTTACATTGAACGGCGCTCCCGCTTTTCCATTGAGGTCGTTAAGGCAGGTTATTGTTTTCCCCCCGTTAGCATCCCAAAAACCTGAAATTGATTGGGGAAC
The DNA here is from genome assembly GCA_964423375.1 of Candidatus Woesearchaeota archaeon. Taxonomy (GTDB): domain Archaea; phylum Nanobdellota; class Nanobdellia; order Pacearchaeales; family GW2011-AR1; genus JAKLIN01. The sequence goes on from CAYREP010000004.1 coordinate 3,040, forward strand.
GCTTTGAGTGTAGTTGACAATGCAAATTTTTGTTCCGAACCCGCATACATTCTGTCCTGAAGAAGTGCTTGTAGCTTCTATTGAAGGATCAAATCCAGGCGGATATTTTGGAACGCACGCCGCTCCTTGTCGTGCATCATTTAGGAAATTCCCGTCGTTTGTAGGGTTAATCAGCTTTGCAGCCCCGGTCGTGGAATTAACAACCAAAGACTCATTATTAGACCATAATATGCTTGCTCCGTTAATCCACTGGCAATCTCTTTGAGTCGTGTCAAGACAGTTTGCACTGGTATTCTGAGTGTAACAACTCCACCATCTATTTTGCACCCATCTTGCGCTGTAATAATTTGTTGAAACTCCCTGTTTGGTAACTGCAGTGGTGGCCTGATTGCAAATCTTGCTTCTGTAGTCATAAGACTCCGTTGTTATTTGCCCGTTAGTGCACATGAACAGGACTTGCACTTCTCCGGGAAGGTTTCCGGTTTTATCGTAATCTGAAAAATTTGATGAGGTTACGCCGGGATTGTTCCCCAGCTTTAATATCGCTTTCCCGTTTGCATCTACGGTTTCTGTTCCGCACCAACTTTCTCCGTTAACTGGATATCTTTTGCTATTTCCATAACCGCTCGTCCCATAAAATATTTTTGCAAGAGGATCGTTTGAATCACAGTTGACGCTTCTGCATACATATTTATTTCCCGGTTTAAGTTTTGCCGAGTCTATTGAACTGTCGTATTGCTTGCATGTACTGCCATATAGATAGTTGCAATTTCCGTTTGTCGCGCTTTCTATTGCGGTGGAAGGATTGAGGGTTGTGTCTACGGAAGGAACGCCGTTTGTTCCAGCAACGTAGCTCCAATAATTTGTATCATATTTTGTTTTTGAAGTGAACTTGCTTGCATCATAAACATTAGCCTGATTTCCACAGCTGTCGACAAAATAGACTTGATCTGCAAGAGGCAAACATTCAGTATTCCCTGTCGGGGTACATCCAGTCCCCAAAGTTGGGTTCGAGCATAAATTGTCTTTGTAAAATGTTGTGGTGGTGTCTCCGGTGTTCAATTTTTTGCAGTCTGCATTTGTTAGGAACTGGCAGGTTCTTCCGTCCGCCTTGTCCTCTATGCATGCGCCTTTTGATTTCGGCTGTGAACTTGCCAAGCAGGAAGGCTCGTCTGTGATTCCTGTTTGCACCGTTCCTTTCATGTTGTTGCAGTTTGCTTGTGTTGTGTAAGATGCTCCTTCGTTTGCGAGACAGCAAACATAACTGCATTCGGGGGTGTTGCTCACTGATGTTGAATAAAACTGTCCCCCGTCGCTCGATTTGCACGCTGTTTGCGTCGAGGGGCTGCATAATCCCTGTGCGTTGACGCACGTCCCGCTTTGGCAAAACGGCGTGAGTGTGCATGATGCCTGCGCGTATTGGTAATTCTTATCAACTTGGCTAAGAGGAACATTCTGGCAGGATAGCCCGCTTGTAGTCTTTTCCGCGCAATACAACGCACTAGAAGTCGCCGCCGAAACAAAGTGCATATTAACAAGAACAAGACTCGAAATTAAGATTCCCACTAAAAGAATTCCAAGAAACAAACTCTTTTTTTTAGTTTCCATCTTTTTAGTCCGCAAATCCCGGAGGGTACACTACGCTTCTGGAAGCGAATCTGAAAATATCCTTCGAATTTAAGTCTGTAATCGTATAAACTTTTGTGCCGTCTTTTTGTTGGCTCGCGCCTCCGGAGAGTATGCTTTTCTCAACGATTATATTGTGATAATATTCCATAATCTGTTGGGTAGGAACGTCTCCGTAAGTCGCTTCCCAGTTTATTATATTGAATGCAATCGCAAGAAGTTCATAAAGATTGCTGTTCGCAGTCACCGCAAATCCATTAAACCTTTGAGGCTCCGTCCTTGTAAGAGTAAGGTTGTTATCGAACGTCACTGTGACTTTATTTGGAATGATGCTCACGTTTAAGTTCGCCGCAGTGGGGGTTAGGTCTACAGTGTAGCCTTGCTTCACAAAAGCGCTTTTCATTTCGCTCAGGCAGGAATCAGCCGTTTCTTTAATATTATCTTTTATCTGGTTTTCAATGTAAGTCTGCAGCCCCGGATGTTGTATGCCGCAGGTTACATAGTATTGGTTTGTATAACAAAGATACGCAACATTGTAAAGCCCGTCAAGCTTAGGATTATAATAAGAGGAATAATAATACGAATAATAAGCTGTTGGATTTGCGCTCCCGCCCTGTTCGGAAATATTTTTTATTGTATTCTGCAATTTATCTTTCATGCAACTTTGAATAAAAGCCTGCGGATTTTGGATCTGGTTGCCTGTAAAAGATTTTATCTGCGGATAAAAGATGTAAATCAAAACCCCCACCGCGACAATAATCAGAGCGAGTATGATAAAAACAGTCACCTGCCCTTTGGAACTCTGAATTTTAGAACTATCCAAACCTCTTTTTTCATTCATGTTTTGTAAAAGAAGATGCTATTTAAAAATTCTTCGTTGTGATTTTAAGTTTCTTTCCTTTAATCCACGGTTTCGACTCTCGGAGCCAGAATGAAACTTAAGTCAAAACTTTCCGCTTTCAGGTCCATTCTTAACGGATGGTCGTCCGAAAATTTCAGAATCGTTTTTTCCGCAAGCTTCGCGCCTTTAACAAATTTCTGGAGATATTCAAGACTGTACCTTGACTTGCAGTTTGCCACTTCTGCGGTTATGTCTGCTTCGTCTCCCGAAAATTCTGCTCTTGCGGAATTTATCCCTCGCGACTCTATCACAAAATTTCCGTCCTTAATCATGAATGAACACGCGTCCGCGACAATCGCGCAATCTTCCACAGAATCTATGAAGTCCACAGAATTCATTTTTACTGCTGTTGAAAAATTCAAGCTTGGCATTTCCTTGTCCTCCCTCTCGACTTCTATAAGGCTAAGAGTGAAATTTCTTTTTATCCTGTCCTGAATTTGAATGCTCAACTTATTATTTTGCTTTTCAAGAATCAGCGAACTTCCTGAACCGCACCTCCTTAAAATTTTTTTCAGGCTGTCAAGATTGATGCCGAGGATTTCCTTTCCGGATTCAAATTGCGAAAAAGCTGATTTCGGAATCGAAAAACCGACCATCGCAACATTTGCGGGATCTATTGCGACTATGCTTATTCCCTCTTCGTTGATTTTCATCCTGACTTCCGTAACAAGTTCGGAAATTACGTCCATCGCCTTCACCATCAAAACAGGATTGTCTAATTTTATTAGCATGCTATTACTAAGTCATTCCGCTTTTAAGTATTATTGTTTTTAACAATAGGGTAATTATATAAATATTTCCAGACCTAATTTTTTATGTCAAATGTTCCGGAATCAAGAGAAAAGAAGATACGAAGCATAACCCAATTATATTACTCTAATCCTGCGGTTTCTAAGGAAATATTGAAATTCGCGCGGGACAGGGAAGTTTCTCCAAGATATTTCAACGGCTTTGGAAAGCGGCCGGACACTCTACAATACGAAAGTGATGTTCTTGAACTTGTTAAACGCGGCGCCACTTCGTTTCATTGCTCGGAAGAACTTTGGAAAGATCCTTTGCAGATAGAAACCGGCATGCGGCCCGAGCAGCTCAACGAACTGCGCAAAGGATGGGATTTGCTTATTGATATAGATTGCAAATGGTTCGATTACAGCAAGAAAGCCGCGCAGGCAGTCATAGCTGTTCTGGAAAACAACGGCATAAAAAACCTGGGAGTAAAATTTTCCGGAAGCAAGGGTTGGCATATCCTCGTTCCGTGGAAAGCTTTCCCGAAAAGAATCGGAGACCAAAATGTCAAAGATCTTTTTCCCGGGCTTGCGAGGAAACTCGTCGAGTACATCCGTTTCGAGTCCGAAAAGATTTTCCGGAAAAACCTGCCCTCGACGTTTGATGATGACTTCAAAAATATGGATCTGAAAAAAGGGAAAAAATGTAATCTCTGCGGAGAGATCGCAAAAGAAATGATTCTGAAAGAATTTTACTGCGATTCATGCAACACGGGCGAGCAAAGAAAAATTGTTCCCGGAGAAAAAAAGATTTTCAAATGCCCTAACTGCAGAAAAATATTTTCCGTGAAGCGCTCAACCCCTTTTTACGAATGTTCTTCCTGCGGAATAAACTCGCTCGAAAATCCTTCTGATTTCTCTGAAGATATTCAGGAAGATCTCTTTGACCTCATCGGGCTTGACATGATCCTTGTTTCTCCGCGGCATCTTTTCAGGATGCCTTATTCTTTGCATGAGAAAACCGCACTTGCAAGCATTGTTGTCTCGAAAGAAAAAATTGAAAGTTTCAAGATGTCTGATGCCAATCCTCTGACAGTGAAGCCGCGCAGTTTCATGCCGAATGTTGAAGAGGGCGAAGCTGCAAGCCTCTTCAGGGAGGCTCTGGACTGGTCAAAGTCCAGAGGAGATTCTTCGGCTGAAAAAAGCAAGAAGAGTTTTATAGGTTACGGGAATGATCAAAGTAATTCTCAACCGATAAAATTTGAAAAGCTTTCAGATTCTCAATTCCCTCCATCGATCCGAAAAATCCTCCAAGGGATAAAAGACGGAAAAAAACGGGCGCTGTTCGTTTTGCTCAATTTTTTCCGGTTCATAGGTATCGAGCGCGAGGAACTTGAAAAAAGAATTTATGACTGGAACAAGCTGAACGTCCCGCCTCTTAATGACGGTTATATCAAGACGCAAATTTCATGGAGCTTTAGAAAACCGGCGACCATGCCTCCAAATTTGATAAGGATTATTACAAAGGCATCGGTGTAATCCCCGCCCCTGAAGAACTCGCGGCGAAAAATCCAGTAAGTTATATGGTTAAGAAAAATTTCCGCAATCTGAAAGGTTCAAAAAAAGATTCTTCGCCTAAAAGAAAAAGAAAAGCCACGGATAATTTTAAAAACATGAATTGATTAATGTCTCCATGAAAAAGAGTGTGTTGTTTGCAGCCTTGCTTATTGCGTTCTTTGCAATATTCTCTTCTGTGTCCGCCGCATCTTCTGATGTCAACAGCACTGCTGGAGACAGGGGATTTTCATGCCTCGCTAACAAGACTGCCGATTGCTCTTCCCTCTCGACTCAGGAACAGATTTTCACTTCTCTTGCAACCGGCAGGTGCATAAGCAACCTTACGGCAAAAGAAAAATCGAACGGCTGCTTTCCCGGACTTTCGGGCTCATGCAGCATAACCTCGACCGCTCAGGCAATACTCTCTCTTAAGAACTCGGGTGAATCTACAAATGATTCCGCAAAGTGGCTTCTTTCGCAAAACCAGACGACGAGCGACATTCAATGGTATTTTCAGATCGACAGCAACGGAGCCTCCACCTGCTCTATAACTTATTCCGGAAACGCCCATCCTTTTGCTGTCTCCGCAGATAAAAAACTAAGCGGCACGCCCGGAAGTTGCATCTCATTTTCTTCAAACGGTTACTGGCTTTCTGTAAGTCCAAGTTGTTATGGAACGCAATTCACGATTCAATGCGATAACCCCTTTGCTGTTTCAAAACTGTATCAAAGAATCCCAACGACAAATTATCCTACGGTTTATATTCTGCCCCAGAAACAATCTGCAAGCGCCGGAGGCGCGATAACAGATTCTGTCGGTTCTTACTGCTTTGCTCCTTCGGGATCCGGCTGCAGCTACGAATCGACGCTTTGGGCTTCCTTGGCGCTTGACAATCTGAAATATAATGTGTCTTCGTACATTCCTTACCTCACGATGCATCTGATGGATTCTTCTAACAATCAGTACTTGACGCTTTCCTACTCAATTCTTCATATCCTCACTGGGAACAATCTTCAGGATTTGCTTGGCCAACAAAAGACAGTTATAGGTTCCGGAGAGAATCAGTATTATTGGGACTCTTCAGCGGGCAAGTATTATGGAACCGCCCTCGCTTTGCTTTCACTTCAAAATGATGATGTCTCGGAAAAGACGGATGCAATAAATTGGCTTCTCGGCGTTCAGGGTCCTGATGGCTGCTGGAATTCCGACAACAAACTTGACACCGCATTTATTCTTTACTCTATTTGGGGTTCAAAGGCTGTTTCTTCCTCGGGCGGAGGAACAACATCTACTCTTGATTGCGCTTCAAGCGGAGGTTATTGCCTTTCTTACAACAACTGCGTGCAAGCCGGAGGCGAGGATCTTGGAAGCCAATATGCCTGCTCTTCTTCAAGCTATGTTTGCTGTAGCGAGAAACTTGCTCTCCAAACTTGCAGTTCCCAGTTTGGACAAATTTGCAACGCAAATGAAACCTGTACTGGAACTCCGGTAGATGCATCAGACACTTCTTCTTCAGAAACATGCTGTGTTTCCGGAGCTTGTACGCCGACTCAGCAGCAAACGACTTCTACTGCGTGTGAACTTGCAGGCGGAGCTTGCAGGAGTTCTTGCCTAAGCACCGAAGTTTCTTCAAGCGAGAGTTGCGGAGTATCCGGCACGCAAACATGCTGCATGATCTCGCAGCAAAACTCAAACGTTCCAAAGTCAAATCTTTGGCTGATCATATTGCTTGCGGCGCTTATCGTTCTCGCAACCTTGGGAATAATCTTCAGAAAGAAACTCCTCCCTCTGTGGATGAAAATAAAATCTATGTTCAAAAAAGGCAACGGCTCTGCCGGCGCAGGCCGCGGTACGCCCCGCGGTCCAAGACCTCCTTTCTCGCCGGGATCTTCTCCTAGGGCTATGAGGAACAGTTCCATGCAGCCTCGCCCTCAACATCCCAAATCCGCTTCTGAAGTTAATGACGTTCTGAAGAAACTCAAGGAAATGAGCAAATAAATTTATTAAGTTGCTTTTTTTATTTCGGATATGGAAAAGAGAACTTATTTGCCTTTGATATTTTTGCTGGCTTCGTTTTCGATATTGATCCTACCTTCGGTTTCTGCGGTTCAGATAAACATGAATCCTTCTTTCAATCAGGGCGAAACACTCTTTGCGCAAATATCCGGAAACTTCCTGGACCAAATCCAACAATCAAATATTCTGCTCTACGAAGGCCATGTCAGAATCCCGTTTACTCCCTCGGTAAATAAGGCAGGCGGAATTTTTTACGTCTACGGCCAACTGCAGGGAAAAGAATCCGGAAATTACTCCCTTGTCCTTCGGGGGGTAAGATATATTGAAAATGACATAGTAAAATCATCGGATGTTTCAAGAGATTTTACCATAACCAACAACAGCGCGGAATTTTCAGTTTCCCCCGGATTCATCAGCCTTTCTTACGGCGGCACTTTTCAAATAGGCATACGGAATTTGAAAGATTCGGTTTTAAATTTAGACTACTCTTTAGGGAATTTTTCCAACAAATCTGCAATACCGCCGGGTCAAACAGTAAAAGCTTCTTTGTCTTCCCCCCTGCTTTCAGGCATGTATAATTTGACTTTATCGGGGGATGCTACCTCTTATCAGGTTCCGGTTTACATTGAGTATTCTTCTTCAACTTCAACTTCAAATTATTCCGGCAACGGAACCTCCCTGCCAAAAGATTACCTGAAGATACAGCCGTCAAGCCTGAATATCTCATTGTCCACTAACTCAACAACCGCGAGGTACCTCCATATTTCAAGTTCATCCAATGTTTCCACCAACATCTCTTTCTCTGTCCAGGATATCCTTAAGCCCTATATTTCAATCCAAAAATCTGCAACAATCGAAGCAAACTCCAGCTCGCAAATAAAAATTAATGTAACCTCTCTGGAGAATAACAGCGTAACTCTGGGTGATTTAAACGCGACTTATGGCAATCAAAGCATATTGGTCCCCATCTTCCTCAATTTCTCCGCCGATTATGTATTCACAAACCAATCTTCCGGATCGCAAAATAATTCCCTTTTCCAGACTTGTTCTGAAATTGGCGGAATCTCCTGCGGAGGAAATGAGGCGTGCACGGGAGAAATCCGGGATGCTCTGGACGGAAAATGCTGCTTCGGGACTTGCAAGGTTCAACAGAACGATAATTCCGGAAAAATTCTCGGCTGGACTCTTGCCGCAATTCTGGTTTTGGGGCTTGTGACGTTTTTGATTTTCAAATACCGAAAGGCCAAAAGGCCTTTCAAATTTTCGGGCATAAAAACAAAAAGCCGTAATTGAAAAATCCGCAAATTAGCATCAACTTAGATTGATAAATGTTAAACTGTTATGGCAAGCCTCATTTCTTTTTTGAATTCGTTTTCGATTTTGGTGTTGTCTTGCTTTTGGTTTTTTTCTTGCCTTTTTCCTGAGAGTTGTCTATAGGATGCACTTCAACTTTGTTTTTATTCAAAAGAGCCCTAAGCTGGTTCTCCAAAACGGACTTCTCAACCTGCATGACCCTTGCAACTTCATCATAGCCGTGAAGCCTCCTTATGAGTTCGCTTAAAATCTCGCTCCAGCCCCCATTGGACATGCGAATATTTTCAGGAGAAAGAATCTCCACATGCGCGGGCATGTATTTGAACATCAGCATAACAAGAGTCTCGATGTTTTCTGTTTCCAATTCAACTTCGGCAAAACTTGAATAAAATTCACTCTCTTCAATTTTAAATTCTCCTCCTTGAGTATTTGATATGCCTGTTTTTTGGTCGAGTTTCTTAGGCTCCGCTATTTTCTTGCTTCTTACCTTAGTCCCGTTTTCCGTGTCAATCTGCGAGATTATTCCATTAAGGGTTGCGGCAAGGTGTTCCGGGGGCCTGCCAATTATCTCGAACAGGAGCATTGAATTGATTTTTTGTTTATCCTCTGCCATTTTATATCGTAGTTTTCTTTTGCACTGTGGCTATTTAGAGTTTTCTGCCATCCTATATTTTGCTAATCAAACTCGCTTTTATATCTTTTTGTTCGAAATTTTCTGGCGGCAAACAGCAATCCTAAAACTACGCTGAAAAGGATCAAGCCATAAACTGAAAGATTGTTGCCTCCGCTCAAGCTGGTCTTAGACTGTTTTTTAGAAGGTGAATTGAGGCTTATAGTCGCATGGGTTGTGGGGATAAGTCTTGAAGGATTGCTGCTATGAGTTACCGTAGCCCGGATTTTTGAAATTGCTGCAGGTTCAGAATTGTTGCCCGAGATGTTCTCAGAATTGCTTAAGCCGGAATTATTTGAAACATTGTTGTCGGAAACGGGCGACTGAGTTTGGTTTTCTGCCTCGACGCATGCAAGGCCCTGCCGTTTTATTTCTTCGAGTGTGACATTCCCAATTCCTGAAACGTTTATGAGATCATCTACGGAATTAAAATTGAATATTGCCCTGTAATCAATTATACTATGTGCTTTTGCCTGGCCAACGCCATAGATTTCGTCGAGCAGAGTCGCATTCGCGGTATTAATGTCCACCTGCGTCGAATTGCACTGCGCCGATACGGCACCCTTAACAAGATTAAGATTAACACAAGGATTGTCGCTTTCCAATTCATCTTTATCCATTAAAGAAAAAAGCAATTTTAAGTTTTGTCGTACTTGTTGCCATACTTCTCCGCGAAGTCGTAATATTCGACTTCTGTTTTGTTCCCTTTTTTCACAGATTTTGCAATCCAGATTTGAGAGAAAATATTATTCTTGAGATACCACGCGCATTTTTCTTTTTCTTCTTTTGACAGCGTGCCGTTGATTTTTACTTCCACACCGATGACGCTGTAAAGCTCGCCTGAAATATGTTTTATGGAAATGAAATCCGGAAAACCTGTGCCAATTGCCATAACTCTTGAATACGGGTTGAATTTCCTCTTCGCCGGAGTTATCTTTCCTGCTTCTAAGTCGATATTATTGGTCCACTTGTCTACGGTTCTTCCTTTGCTTTCCAGGTCCTGCCGCACCTTTAACTCAAATCTCGCCCCGCTGGAACGCGACTTCTTGCCTCTTTGAACGTTTGATTTTTTCTTTGACCTTGGAACGCCGTTTTCATCCCATGAAGTTTCATAATTTTCCGCATCTCCGGCCTGTTCAATCTTTTTCAGGATTTCCTTTTCACGCTTTTTTTTCGTCTTTTCTATCATATTTTTTCTGCTCTCGTAGTTTCTTTTTATCTAAAAAGAAACCCAAAGAACTATTTAAATTTTCAAATAATTATCTGATTATTCCCTCTCCGTTACCCACGTCTGAAGGATTATGAAAATTATCGCAAGGATGCTTATTATTCCCTTGACTGCAAGGAATGATGCGTTTTGAATGTGGATTTGCGGCAGGCTCAAAATCCCGGCGATTATCGCGATTCCTCCGACAACCAACATCGTGAACTTCCCGAGCATCTCCGAAGTGAGGCCGATATTTTTTACTCTTTTCAGCTCTTTTATTGAAGTTTCAAACACCAATCCCAAGCCAAGGGCAATTAACCAAAGCGTATCAATGTAGCCGCTGACATCAATATAAAAAAGGCTGCTCATGATGATGCTAAGAAATCCGATTATGCTCACGACGGAAAGCGCGATGACAAAAGTCCGCGAAGCTTTGCTCTTTTTCTTTTTTTGAATCCCGCCGTTCAAATTTGAATCCGCTGAAATGTTTGCAACCTCTTTTTTTGTTGGCATCGTGTATTTTAGAAAACAATAATGGTTTTAAACTTTATCTGTGTAAATTAATCATGAGAATTGACAGTTCTGGCTACGGCGGATTTTACAAGACCGTGCGTGAAGGCCTGAACGACGAACAGACTCTCAAGCTGTTCATGGAAGTAGAAAAGTCCAAAAGATTCAAATTAGATGAATTAAGCCATGTTGTTTTAAGAGAAACCGGAAATATTGTAGGCTATATCGGAAGTGAAACCGCGGAACTTTGTAGCCCAAGAATAAGGAGACCAGTGCAATATTTGCTTTATCATCAACAACTGAAAAGAATATTCAATTCCGTTTAATAACAAATTTTCAGCCCTTCAACTCTTCGCTTTCTACAAATCGCGCGCCTGCAAAGTTCGCCTGCCATTTGCCTTAGCTCTCTTGATTGCTGCATCAAGCAAATCTTCAACCTTCCTCTCCAGCGCGATTCCAACTTCGTCGGAGACTGAAGAAACAGAATTTTCCTTGTCTAGATCTTTAACCGTTTTCCGAATGTTTGATTTTATTATCAGCGCCATTTTAAACTAAACTTAAAGAGATTTATTAATTTTTGTGATTAATCTGGGTAATTATACTCATCCTTCCAGACAAAACCTTTGCCCTCGAACATTGCTTT
>CAYREP010000005.1:0-14047 GCA_964423375.1 Candidatus Woesearchaeota archaeon
AGAGAAAATAATTGTATCTGAATAAAATCGCGTAAGTTTTTGCTCTTTCTAAAATCGTTTTGTCTTTTCTTATCTTTTGATATTCCTTGAGAAATAGTTCTAGGTTTTCTCCTTTAAGTTCCATGTCAACTAAAATGTTTGTTATATCTTTCGCGGGGTCGGAATACTGCAACGATTCCCAGTCTATTAGCTTAAGTTTTTTGTCTTTGGTTTCCACAATATTTTGCGGGCAGACATCTCCGTGTATCAGGCCGAATTCATGTTCCTCTTTTGGGAGCGAGCTTTTGATTCTCTTTTGGATTTCGGTGAATTGTTTTTTCAAAGAATTGTTTTGCCTGTTTATTTGTCGATGATATTCTTCATTCTTTTTCAAAAAATAATCATAAGAATATTCTGTCTTCGGAGGATTCCATTTTTGAGAGTGCAATTTTGACAAGACCGATGCAAGTTCTTTGATTTGCCAATTTTCATATTTCCTTTTCCTTGACCTAAGAGCTTTTCCTTCAATGAATTCCAGAATTATGAACCCGAATGGAAAGTTGTTGTCTTTTGGATGAAAATAATACGGCTTTGGAGCTATTTCCAATCTTTCAATTTTTTTCAAGGCAGAAAATTCTTCTTTTGATTTCTTCGGAACTTTTTTGTCGAGATTTATCCTACAAATAAATTTTTTGTTTCCTGTTTCCAGAAGATAATTTATGTTCCCTTCGCCGACGCCTAATTTTTTCAGAGAACTAATTTTTATTTTATCTGGTCCAAGAATCTTTGGATCAAGAGATTGAATCACTTCTTTTAGATTTGATTTCATAGAGTTACTTGTCTTCCATGTATAAAAATTTTGTTTTTCCCGCCCAACTCGCGACTTTGTCCGAGAGATTGATTTTTAATTTTATCTCTACCACAAAGCCGCTCGACCGCACCCTAAAGATGCCTCGCTTCGCGAGAAATTAATTTGAAATTGATAATGGAATTCGCGGGAGTTCAACGCATTCATAATATTAATTATAAATTTTGAAAATCAAAAACTTAAATCCCAAACATGGACCTGCCGGGAATTGAACCCGGATCACCTGGCTGCGAACCAAGCGTATTGCCGTTATACTACAGGCCCTTATTCAATTACCGGAATTAAGGGTTTAAATCTTTTCCCGCCGCCGCTTCTCCGCCGCCCACTCCATTGATAAGAAGTTAGGGACCGCCGAAATCCAAAAGCTTTTTATTAAGGGGATTTTTCATTATTCGAGAAGAGGGGAAAATGAAAATAGCGTTTTTTGAGATAAAGGATTGGGAGAAAGCTTACATCAAGCAAAAGCTGAAAGGGCAGAAGTTGGTTTTTTTCAAGGACGCGCTGACTGCAGACAATGTTTCTTCAGTGAAGGACGCGGATGTCGTGAGCGTTTTCATTTATTCTAAGATTAATAAAAGTCTCCTCGATAAAATGAAAAAATGCAAGGCGATTGTAACGCGTTCTACCGGCTATGATCACATAAGCCTTGAAGATTGCAAAAAGAGAAAAGTCCAAGTTTACAATGTTCCTCAATATGGGCAAAATACCGTTGCAGAGCATACTTTTGCGTTGATATTGACTTTGTCCAGAAAAATAAACAAGGCTTACGAGAAAACAATCAGGGGAAATTTTACAATTGAAGGACTTGAAGGATTTGACTTGAAAGGCAGAACAATAGGAATTGTGGGGATGGGAAGCATTGGAAAACATGTTGCAAAAATCGCGAATGGTTTCGAAATGAATGTTTTGGCTTTCGACGCTTATCCAAATAAAAAATTGGAAAGAGAATTTGGATTCAAGTACGTTCCCTTGAATGAGCTTCTGAAGAAATCTGACGTTGTTTCCCTGCATTGCCCTTACAGCGAGAAGACACACCATTTGATAAATTCCAGAAACATGAAGCTGATGAAAAAAGACGCTTTGCTGATTAACACTGCGCGAGGCGCGATTGTTGACACGGACGCTTTGGTAAAAGCTCTTGCCGGAAAGAAAATCGGCGGAGCCGGACTTGATGTTTTAGAAGAAGAAAATTCGATAAAGGAAGAAGCGCAATTGTTGGCTTCAAACTTTCCAAGAAAGAAGCTCGAAAATCTCATTGAGAATCATATGCTCTTGACTTTCGATAACGTTATCATCACGCCGCATATCGCGTTTTACAGCGAAGAGGCCTTGAAGAGAATTTTGGATATTACAATCGAAAACATCAAGTGCATCACAGGAAATAAAATTTGCAAAGCGATTGTTAAAGTTTAGGAAAATCTTGTTTTATCTCTGCCGTCCCTAACCCCTGCCGCCATCCCTCATATTAGCGAGCAAGCCCGCTATTGGTTTTAAAATTAATATTGGAATTAGCGGGGTTCAACGATTTTTCTTCGTTTTATTTTATTGAAGAAAAAGAGGTGATTTTATTTCTAGATGTTAAAAATCCAAAAGCTTTTTATTCTTCTCTTCATTGTTTTGTTAAAGAGGTTGAAGATGAAATTAAATTTTACATTTATAATAAATTTTAAGACATACAAGCATGGCAAGGATGTTTTGAAACTTGCGCGTGTTGCTGAGAGAATTGACAAAAAGATAATTGTTGGGGTTCAGGCCTTTTATTTGAGTGAGGTCGCTTCGAAGACAAGGTTGCCGGTTTATGCAGAGCATGTTGATCCTTTCAAGCCCGGAAGAAATACTGGCTTTATTCTTCCCGAAGATGTCAAGGCTGCCGGGGCTGCGGGAACTTTCCTCAACCATTCGGAACATAAACTGGATTTTGAAGTTTTGAAGAAGACTATGAAACGCTGCGCGCAGGTTGGTTTGAAAACCGCAGTGTTTGCTTCAAACCTAAAGGAGGCTAAGAAAATTGAAAAATTGAAACCTAGCTATTTGATTTACGAGCCGCCTGAACTTGTTGGGGGGAAGATTTCTGTTTCAACTTCCAGACCTGATGTTATAAAGAAAATTTCTGAAAAGATAAAGATGCCGTTTCTAGTTGGTGCTGGAATCAAGACAGGGGAAGATGTTGAGACTGCAGTGAAACTTGGAGCTTCGGGAATCGCTGTCGCTTCGGGAATAACCAAGGCTAAAAATCCCGGGAAAGAAATCAGAGATTTGATGATTTAATTTTCTGTTAAAGTTTTAAAATTAAGAAGAAGCTATCCAGCCGCCGTCTACAATTAATTCTTCTCCGGTTATGTATGAAGCTGCATTGGATGCGAGAAACGCAACCGGGCCGGCGATGTCAATCGGTTTGCCTGTTCTTCCAAGAGGAACGCTTTTAAGCATTGCGGCTTTTGTTTTCTCATCTTTCAAAATATCTGTTGTCATCGGAGTTTCTATGACTCCCGGATGGATTGAGTTTATGCGGATGCCTTTTTTCCCATATTCCACTGCGAGTTCTTTTGTCAGCGCTCTCACGCCGCCTTTTGCAGCGCAGTATGCCGCCGCTTGCGGGAATCCTACCATTGCTGCGATTGAAGAAATATTAATTATGCTGGATCCCTGTTTCATGACTTTGAGAGCTTCGCGTGAGCAGAGGAAAACTCCTTTCAAATCTATGTGGATTGTTTTATCCCAATCTTTTTCTGAAGTGTTTGATGTGGGCATGGGTCTATAAATTCCTGCATTGTTGACCAGTATGTCCAGCTTGCCGAATTTTTTTATTGTTTCGCTTACCAATCTTTTTACCTGTCGCTCATTTGAAACATCTGTTTTTATATAAAAAGATTTTCTTCCTAATGCAATTATAGATTTCACGGTTTCGTCGCCGGGCAAAACATCAGAAACAACAACATCCGCTCCTTGTTTTGCAAGTTCAAGCGCGATGCCTTGGCCCATGCCTCTTGCCGCGCCGGTAACAATTGCTACCTTTCCGCTAAGATCAAATAAATTCATTTTCACCTCTTTTATATTAAAAATAACAAATATATTTAAATCTAATTGTTCTTTTTTGAAAAGATGGTGAAAAAAATAGGGGTTGATCTTGGCGGGACGCATCTGCGCGTCGGAATTGTTAAGAACGGGAAAGTTTTGAAATACATAAAGAAAGACACGCCGAAGACCGAAAAAGAACTTCTGGAGGAAATGGTAAAATCCATTTCAGAGTGCATGACTGATGATGTTGTAGGAATCGGGATTGCTAGTCCCGGACCGCTTAAGGACGGGGTGATTTACAACACGCCTAATTTGCCTTTTGAACATTTTAATCTTGAAAAATTCATAAGAGACAAGTTCAAGAAAAAAACGAAGGTTGCAAATGACGCTAACTGCGTTGCTTTGGCGGAAGCGAAAGTGGGGGTCAGAAAACAAAACTTTTTGGTCTTGACCCTCGGAACTGGAATCGGGGGTGGAATTGTAATCAATAATGAACTTTACAACGGTTCGGGTTACGCGGGAGAACTTGGGCATATGGTGGTTTGCAATGGAAAATATCTTGAGACGCTTTGGCAGGAAAATAGAAAGAGAATGAAAGAGCTTTTCGGAGAGAAAGCGGTTGTAAAAGATTTGTTCAAAGCGCGCGATGAAAAAGCGCGGAAATTGCTTGATGAAATTTATACTTATCTTGGCGAGGCGCTTGGGTCTTATACAAATATTTTCAGTCCGGATGTAATTGTTTTGATGGGGGGAATTCGCGAGACAGGAAACAAATTTATTAGGGGATTGAGCAAAGTTGCGAGAAAATATTCAATCCTGCCTGCGATGCCGAAAATTCAGTGGAGCAAACTTGACCATCCGGGGATTCTTGGAGCGAGCTTGTTGATTGAATAATATTACCTCTTTTTTGGCTAAATCCTATAAATATAATCTATTTTGAATGACGATAAATCTTTTTAAGCTTGGTCTAACAATTTTGATTATGGATGAAAGAAGGTTTGTTTATTCTATTGAGGGCTTATCTCCACAGACCCGTAATGGAGAAATTGAAATGGGTGGTTTTGGATTCAGCATTTATCTCGATACTGAATTCGCGAAGAAGGCTTATAAGACCCTGTTGCCTGAAGGGCACCATCTTAATGAGATAGCTGAGAAAATCCTTGTTGATTGCAAATTAATAAGGGAAAATGGGGTTCTTCACAATCCTTATCGATTTGCAGAAAATAGGGATGGCAAACTTACAACTCTTCTTAGATGGGTTCAGGTTCCTGGATGTGCATGCGACCTTGGAATTGAAGGGAATGAATTTGGGAAGATAATTGAAGGAGAATGGATAAATTCAGAAATTCAAGGATTTCTTGGATATTATCCTCATAATGTTGATAGCTATTATCAAGCTTATGGTTTGCTTAGTCTTTTTACAACATGGGCGAATTTGACTAATAACTTCTTAGACTAATCTTCTACAACAGCCTTTATTCTCCGGACTCCTGCGCTTGAGGATTCTTCTTTTTTGATTTTGAAATGTCCAAGTTCGCTTGTGTTGCGGACGTGCGGGCCGGTGCAAATTTCTCTACTGAAGAATCCTTTTTTTTCACTTGGGTCAATGATGGTGTAGACCGAAACTTTCTCGGGATATTTTGCGCCGAATTCCGCTTCCGCGCCGGAGGCGAGAGCTTCTTTCAGCGAGAGTTCTTCGCGTTTCACTTCCAAATGTGCTGAGATTTTTTTGTTAATGAGTTCTTCAATTGCTTTCAGTTCTTCATCTGTAAGTTTTCTCGGGAAGTTGAAATCAAATCTCAATCTCTCGGGCGTGATGTTGGAACCTTTTTGATGAATATTCTTGTCTTTCAAAACTTCTTTCAAGGCTGCATTCAACATGTGGGTTGCTGTGTGCAATCTTGTGGTCTGTTGTGAATTGTCCGCGAGGCCGGACTTAAAGCGGCCTTCGGCCGCTGTGCGGGAAAGTTGTTGGTGTTTTTTGAGTTCTTCATTGAATGCGTTTACATCTACAGAATATCCTTTTTCTTTTGCTATTTCTTGAGTTAGTTCTAGTGGAAATCCATAGGATTGATATAACAGAAATGCTTTTGTTCCGATTATCTTCTTCTTTTCAACCCAATCCTTGTTTCCTGACTTTTCGAAAACCTTTTGGTTTAATATTTTCAATCCTTCTTCCAGTGTCTTTTCGAATTTTTCTTCCTCTTCATCAAGCTCTTTCAGGATTTGCTTTTTGTCTTTAAGGATTCCATAATCATCATAGATTTTGAAAACAGGCTCCGCAACTTTTGAAGTGAAATTTTTTATTCCAAGAATTTTGCCGTATCTTATAGCTCTCCTTATCAATCTCCGAAGAACATAGCCTTGCTCTGTGTTGCTTGGCTTTACGCCGTCAGCGATTATGAAAACCGCCGCTTTGAGGTGGTCCGCTATTATTCGCATGGCTTTTGTTTCTTCAGGATTTTTTCCGTACTTTTTTCCGGACAACTTTTCAATTTGTTCTATGGTGGATTTCCACATGTCTGCAAGATAATTGTCTTCAAGTCCGTTTAATGCAGCTACAGTTCTTTCAACTCCGCCGCCGAAGTCTATGTTTTTTTGTTTCGCAGGAATGAAGGTCACTAAATTATCTTCGATAAATTTTTTTATAGAGTCTAAACCAGTATAATGTTTTGACATTATTCCTACTTTTTCAGCAGTTTTAACCGCATTTTTATCGTGCTCAAAATAGATTACTTCGCTGGGAGAGAGATTAAATTTTTCTAATAGCTTTTTATAGAATTCTGGATTGTCTTTTTTTATCCCTTTCTCTTCCAATGAAAAAGCTTCCCAATTACTCTCTTTAGAAGGATCACTGGTTTTCACCAATTCTTTTCCCTTTTCACGGAATCCTGCAACGGTTAAAATGGTGTGAGTATTCAAATCATTAAGGAACTTTAAGAGCTCCAGATTAATATTGAAATCCTTATCGTAGATACAGTGCATCCCATCTACTAAGATAACCCGTTTATCTTTGACATATTGCATCAGAACGTCGTTGCCGATTTCGATCCAGCGTTTGTCTTGCGGATTGAATTTTGCAGGAGCTTTGGCTTTTTTGTCGCTCCAGAAAAATTGTTCTGTGTCCGGACCACAAGGGCCTGTTGATCCTGCCGGACCCCACCAGTTGTCTTTGAGAAATGCGATTCTTTCTTTTGGCACTCCGAGGGACAGCCAGATCTTTTCGGACTCTTCGTCTTTTGAAGAATTTTTGTCGCCGCCGAAAACCGTGACGGCATATTTTTCTTTTGGAATTCCGAGAACTTTTGTGTGGAATTCAAATGTGTTTTTTATTGCTTCATTTTTGAAGTAATCTCCCAAGCTCCAGTTGCCGAGCATTTCGAAAAAAGTGTGGTGGAATGTGTCGCCGACTTCGTCTATATCCTGTGTCCTGATGCAGCGCTGAA
Organism: Candidatus Woesearchaeota archaeon; assembly: GCA_964423375.1. GTDB lineage: Archaea > Nanobdellota > Nanobdellia > Pacearchaeales > GW2011-AR1 > JAKLIN01. Next base: position 7,312 of record CAYREP010000005.1, read on the forward strand.
CATTTACAAGGCGTTTTCCGAGCGGATGAGGCTGGCCGAGCAGATAAGGGACAAGCGGATGCATGCCGGCCGTTGTGAATAAAACAGTTGGATCATTTGCGGGAATCAGCGAAGAGTTTGGGATCTCTTTATGTCCGCGACTTTTGAAAAATTCAATGTACTTTTTGATAAGCTCTTTTCTTCCAATCTTTTCCATTGATTACCTTAAGAAATATTGTTTAAATTATTTTCTTTACTGAAATATTCAAGAAATAAGATTATCCTGACAATTCCCTTAATTTTCTCTGGATTTCCATGAGTTGCGATTCGAGGTCGTCTGATTTGGCTGTCTTGATTTCGGAAATTTCGGACCTGCGGCTTTCGGAAAACTTCTTTGGAGTGTTTGATTTCAGGGCTTTTGGAACTTCAACATCCGGCAATGATTTTTCAAGCCGCTTTATCTCAGTTTCCAGTTTTTTTGCTTCCCTGAAGAATTTCGCCTTGAGTTTCAACTCCATTTCGCGAAGAGCCATAAACCTCTCGAAAGATTTTATTATATTCAAGAGATCCATCTCTGAAGTGAGCAAATCCCTTTTTGAAGCAATAGCCTCTTCGTGCTCGAATTTCAAGTGTATAAAATTTTCTCCTTTGCTCATTTGGATTTAGACTTTAGAAAAAATGTCTTTGTCTATTTTTTCAATTTGACTTTTCATAGATTCCATCTTGGACCGCCATTCTCCCAGTTCCTTGTCTTCTCTCTCTTTAACAGATTTTATTTCATTGAGGAGCTTTTCAGCTCCGGAAAGCTGCTTTTTTATCCTGTCAAATACATCCATGCTTTCTTCGAACTTGTCAAGCCTCACGAAAATTGGTTCGTCGTTCTGCTGAAGTGAACTTCTGGAAGATGGAACCACTTCTCTTCTTTTGTTCGGCAAAGCTCTTGCGGGAATTTCTTCTTTGGTGTCTTCATTATCTTCTTCCTCGGGGAAATCCCCCTCCCTGTTGCCTTTAGGCATATCCGGGAAGCGCGGCATCTTTTGAATCTCGTCTTCAAATTCATTTACCACATTACCCTCTTTTTCCCCGGATACGGCATCTTTGATTGTATTCTGAGAAAATCTGTTGCCTGTAGGGCTGGATGGGAATCTAGGAAGTGCGTTTGGCTTTGGCATCTGCCGCTCTTGGCCTGGCCGCGATTCAATCGGGGGCAATTCAGGAAGCTTTGGAAGTTCCGGCAGACCAGAATATGAACCCTCCTCTTTTTTATTTTTGTTAAACAGTCCCATTTGACATATATAGTTTAATATACTAAATACAATCTATAGGTTTAAAAACTTTTCATATTTTTTAAAAGCGCAAAGTATTTATTTGGAACGGAATTGCAGATAAAATGGAAAAATCATTGCTAAAAGAAGTTTTCGTTGAAGTGGGGGGAAAGATTGCGGAGCCTTTAGTCGACATTCTTGATGCGAAAAAATATCTCAACGAGTTTATGATTGCAAAAAAGCTCGACCTCCCGATAAACCAGACCCGAAACATTCTTTATCGAATTTCCGAGCGCGGCTTGGTTTCTTCCACCCGAAAGAAAGACAAGAAAAAAGGATGGTTCACGTACTCGTGGAAAATTGAAGAACTGAAGTCTCTTGATTTTCTGAAATCGATTCTCAATAAAAAGATAAATCAAGTCAACAGCCAGATAAAAAACAGAGAAACTAGAGAGTTTTATGTCTGCGAACTTTGCCATGTGGAATTCAACGAGGAGAACGCTCTTATCCATGATTTTACGTGCCCGGAATGCGGAAGCGTTCTGACTTTGAAAGACAACACGAAGTTGCTGAAAGAACTGAAGAAAAATCTTGATGCTTACGAAAACGCCATGAACTCTGTGGACGAGGAAATCTCGAAGGGCCAGGCTGCGGAGACGAAGAAGATAAAGGCCAAGGCAGCCGCCGAGAAACGGGAGAAAGCAAAAAAGCGCGCGGCCGCGAAAGAGGCAAGAATAAAATCCGCCGGCGCTTCCAAGACAAAAACGCAAAGCAAGAAAGCCGGCGCCGGTTCAAGAGTTTCCAAGGATAAATCAACTTCAAAAAAATCCGCCAAGAGCAGCGCCGCCAAAAATCCGATTAAAAAGACCGCAAGAAAAACTGCGACTTCCAGAAAGAAAAGCGGTTCTGAAAAGGCAACTAAAACGAAGAGTTCTAAAAAGAAGAAGTGAATATGCACAATTTGTTCCCGAGGAGAAAATTCAAGCTTAGCGCTACGGTCATCCTGATAATAGCAAACGTTATCGCTTATATAATATTTTCAATTTTGGTTTCCATAAATTCCAGCTGGATAAATTATGTCGGACTGCAGCCTTCCGGAATTTTGCACGGAAAATATATCTGGACTTTGCTGACGAGCATGTTTGCGCATGAACCGTTTCCGAATATCACGCACATCCTTTTTAACATGATCTCCCTGTTTTTTGTGGGGACTTTTCTGGAAAAAATCATCGGGAAAAGAAGGCTGGTTGGTTCGTATTTTGCGTCGGGAATTGTCGGCGGTTTGGTTTTCGTTTTTCTTTCAGGATTTTTCGGAACGTTGCCGTGGGGCGCGAAACTTTTCGGAGACCCTTCAGTAATCGGAATCGGAGCGAGCGGAGCCATTTTCGGATTGGTGGGCATTCTTGCGGTCCTTACGCCAAAAAACAAAATCAGCCTTATCGCAGGACCGCTTGCGGCAATAATTTTGGAATATTTCTTCAGCAGTGTTTTCCCGGGCGCCTCGTTTTTGGCAATTTTGGGAATCGTTCTTAACATCTATATTTTTGCTTCAATCTTCCTGATATTTTCATTTAATCCGAAGATTTACAGATTTGCTCTTCCGATTCAAATGCCTTTCTGGCTGCTTCCAATTGTTGCGATAGCTCCGTTGGTTGTCGTCGGATTTTTTATAGAGCTTCCGATAGGAAACTCCGCGCATTTCGGCGGATTGGTTGCCGGGTTGGCCTACGGGTTTTACCTGAGGCGCAGGTTTCCGAGGAAAACTAAAATGATCTCCAAGATTTTTTCTAAATGAACAGCACAAATCTTCGCGCTTTTCTCGCGTGTTTGGAAAAATGAAGGCGCACAGAAAGATTTCTGCGAGAGAGAGCGTTCGCCGCCGAGAGAAAAATTTCCTTGCTGATAATTATCTGAGGTGCTGGAATTATATTAAAGAAACAAAAAATTTCATTTTTATCGTTGTCGGGATTTTTTTCATCTTTGCGTTAATAGGGTTTTTCGTTCCGGCGCCTTCAGAAGTTAATGATTTCTTGATGAAATATGTAAAGCAGATTGTGGACCAAGTTTCCGGATTTTCTCCTGCAGAATTGATAGCTTTCATTTTTTTCAATAATGCGAAGAGCAGCTTGTTTGGCTGGATTTTTGGAATCCTGCTTGGAATTTTCCCGGTTCTTTTTTCTATTTTCAACGGCTATCTTCTGGGTTTCGTTTCCAAAATCACGGTTCAGGCTGGCGGATTTTTCGTTTTGTGGAAACTACTTCCTCACGGGATTTTTGAGCTGCCCGCTGTATTTATCTCTCTTGGGATGGGAATGAAACTCGGAATTGCCCTGCTTAAAGACAAGGAGGAAGTGAAGGAAAATTTTCTGGATGCGTCACGGGTTTTCCTGTCCGTGGTTGTTCCGTTGCTGGTAATCGCTGCGATAATAGAAGGGGCTTTGATTTCTGTGTTGGGATGAACCTGTTTTGCAAGTTTTCCCGCCTAACTCGCGCCCGCGATTTGAATTGCATTTCAAACCTGCCAAATCGCAAACACTCGGCCGCACCCTAAATCTTGGCTCACTTCGTTCGCTGATTGATAAAATAATGTTAATGGAATTCTGAAAGGAGCTACAGCGGTTTGATTTTGAAAAAGAGGCGATATCTTTGAATAAGAAAATTCAAATCATAAGTTTTCAAAAACAGAATTATTGCCTTAGGTCGTTGATTCCGAGAACAATCAGTGCAAGGCCGACAATTCCTATGAGCCAGACAATTCCACCTTTGAGGAATTCCCACGCCGCGTGCTTGAAGTTCCAGAACGCGCCCCAATACGAGGAGGAAAGTGTGAAGATTATCAGGCCAACGACAATCAAAAGACCGATAAGAAGCTCAACCCATTTATTCATTGTAAACTTCTTACAAAATGGGAATTTAAAAAGATTCTCGTGATTGGATATATTTTTAAAACAATAACAATTAGAATTTTTATGGGCAATAAGGAAAACGAGAAAATAGCAAATGAGAATATCCTCACCCCCGGAGAAGAGGTTAAAGGAGTAGCCGTAAAAGGCTATGATTTTAATGAAGGTGTTGATTATAAGAAGATCTTTGAAAGTTTTAGGTCTACAGGATATCAGGCTACAGGTTTTCACAGGGCAATAGAAATAATCAATGAAATGATTGGCAAAAAAGCTAAGATATTTCTAGGATATACTTCCAGCATGGTAAGCTCCGGATTAAGGGAAGTTTTTAGATATCTCGTGGAGCATAAAAAAGTGGATTATGTCGTGACCACCGGCGGAGGAATAGAAGAGGATATAATAAAATGCCTTGGGGATTTTGTCATGGGCGATTTTAAGGCGAAAGGCGCAGAACTTCGGGAAAAGAAAATAAACCGGATTGGAAATATCTTTGTTCCGAATTCCCGGTATGTCGCATTTGAAAACTTCATCATGCCTGTCCTTAAGGAATTGCTTGAAATTCAAAATTCGAGAGGCAGTCCGATTTTGCCTACAGAACTTATTTGGAAACTTGGAGAAAGAATAAATGATGAGAGAAGCATTTGTTATTGGGCGTGGAAAAACAAGGTGCAAATTTTTTGCCCCGCGATAATGGACGGAAGTCTTGGAGACATGGTTTATTTTTTCAAGCACCAGAAGGGGAATGATGATTTTGTCCTGGACATCGCAGAGGATACCAAGAATTTTAATGATTCAACCGTTGGCATGAAAAAATCGGCAGTTATAATCTTGGGGAGCGGTGTTGTGAAACACGCAATACTTAACGCCAATCTTTACAGGAACGGCGCCGATTATGCGGTTTATATCAACAACGCGCAGGAATTCGACGGGAGCGACGCAGGAGCGACGCCTGATGAGGCGGTATCGTGGGGAAAAATCAGGCCCAACGGAATTTCCGAAAAAGTTTTCGGCGACGCTACGATATTGTTTCCATTAATCGTTGCGGAAACTTTCGCGAAAGCGAAAAGTTAAAAATCGATTTAGGCTAATCTTTAGATGTTAACAAAGAAACAGGTTTCGGAAATTCGCGAACATCTTCAGCATGCGAACGAGCCGCTTTTTCTCTTCGACAACGATCCCGACGGGCTTTGCAGCTTTTTGCTTTTGAGAAAATATATCGACAAGGGAAAAGGCTTCCCTATAAGATCTTTTCCGGATTTGAATGAATCATATTTCAAGAAAGTTCAGGAACTGAATCCGGACATGATTTTTATTCTGGACAAGCCGGTTGTTTCAAAAGAGTTTTTCGATAGGGTGCATGAAATAAATTTGCCCGTTGTTTGGATAGATCATCATGACATAGACAAAAATGAAATCCCTCCGTTTGTGAATTATTACAATCCGCTTTTTAACCGCAAGAAAGGCAATGAACCCGTGACCGCGCTTTGCCGTCAGATAAATCCGGACAAGGGCCTTGCGTGGCTTGCCGTAGTGGGCTGTGTTGCGGACCATTTTACTCCGAAGTTTTACAAAGGTGTGAAGAAAGCATATCCCGATTTGGCTATAGATTCTGACGAACCTTTCGATATTTTTTACAATTCGGATCTTGGGAAGATTGCGAGGGTCTTCGGTTTTGCGCTGAAAGACAAGACTACAAACGTGATAAACATGCTGAGATTTTTGATGAAAGCCAACACGCCTTACGAGGTTTTGACCGACTCTCCGAAAAATCACGCGATGCATCACCGATTTGAGCAAGTGGAAGCTAAGTATCAAAAACTTGTCAAGAAAGCGTTTGGCTCCGCAAAAAAAGAAGAGAAACTTTTGTTTTTCCAATACGGCGGAGACATGAGCATGAGCGCGGACATTTCCAATTTTTTGAGTTACAGGTTTCCTGAGAAAATCGTAGTTGTGGTTTATGTGATGGGAATTAAAGCGAACATTTCCGTTCGCGGAAAGAATGCCCGAGAGAAAGTCCTGAAGGCTATTGACGGTTTGCCCGGAGCCACAGGCGGAGGGCATGAAGACGCTGTTGGCGCGCAGGTTTCGGTGAACGACCTTGAAACATTCAAAAAAAGAATAGAAACGCTGGCATAGTCGAATGTTGCCAAAAACTAAAGAAATATTTATAAACACTTTTTCTATACTTTCATTATGGAAAGTTGGCTAAGATATTTCGCCTTGAATTGCCCGGGATTTATCCTAGTCACAACAATTAAAAGCTCAATTTAATCCAAGATTCTTTCCGGGTCTGGGTTGAATTGAGAATTATTCTTAACACTTAGACCTGAAAGCGAATCGGGTTGAAACATGTCCGAAAAAGAAGAAATGGAAAAGGAAGTAGTGGAAGAAGAGTTAAGCGCCTTAATGGAGATGACGTTAAGGCTAGAAGACGAGGTCAACTCTTTTCCAAGAAACAGCGAAGATTAGCTAAAATCCGAATTGATACTTCCCAACAGATGTTGATAGCTTCCGGTGACTTAACCTATTTTATTTTTTGATGAACTTGAATGATTCTGCATTGCAAACTTAAATATAAGTTATTATTGA
>CAYREP010000006.1:0-13480 GCA_964423375.1 Candidatus Woesearchaeota archaeon
AAGCGGAGAAGACCTTATAGAGAAGGTAAGGAGTAATAATTATGATTTAATTGTATCTGATTATCATATGAGAGGAATAACTGGAATAGAAGCAACATCAAGAATAAGAGAGTTTAATACCGATGTTCCAATTATAATCTTAAGCGGAGAAGCAAGCCAGATAGAAAAACAAGCATTATACGCTGGTGCGAATGGGTGCATAAATAAAAGAGATGAGCCAAGAGAAATTGTCCACAAAATAGAGGAATATCTCCCAAAGAGTGTTTCTGCATAAATCTTAGAAGAACTCCCTGTCTTCAGTTTTCAATAAATCATCTCAGAAGCCTGAAATTAGACGACGCTATAAGGCCAATCCCCACGATGCCGATTACAACACTCGCGGATGAGGGGATAAGTCCAATGAACAACAATGTCGCGGAAGTCAGCGCCGTGGCAAGTCCTGCTATAAACAGGATCAAACTTATCGTTCTTGGGGTTTCTTTGCGCATATAATTAGAGGATTATTAAATTTATAATGTTTTTGTTGGGTTAATCATAGCCCCTTAACATATTAGAAGCAGCCGCCATACCTCGCGGGTCGCCTCGCTTTAAAGCATTTTCAAACTGTCCAAAATAATCCAAGAATAAATCAACAGATTCGTCTCTTCCTGAATTAAGGATAGCATCATTTTTACTCAGTATATAGGTCACCAGCTTATTGTAGTTTGGAAAAATCTGGCTCATATTATCAAATTCCTGGAAAAATCCATCTAAATCAGGACGATTTTTTATTTTCTGTATAGACCCAATTCTCCTCCCATCAACAATTTGGTCCATATACCACCAAGCACCGGCCATTCCAAATTGGGCAGCATAAGCCAAAAGTTTAGACCCTAGAATCCCTTTTTCGTAAAATCTTCTCATCTGCTTGTCAGTATGGCAGGATTCCATGAGTTCATCAAAGAGCTTGGGTGATTTGGTGATATGTTCCGAATCTTGGCCCTGAAGATAAAATATTTTATCGGAAAGATCGCTTGGAGATACCAAACATCTTGGATTATCTTCTATGAATTCTTTTCTTGCAATTATAGCCCTTCCAGAGTTCCATGTTGTTCTAAGTTGAACATATAATTCAACAAGATGGCTTCTTAAGGAACATATTTCATTATAGGAGCAGTCTCCAAGGCATTTCTCCATATTGCCTGCCAATATAGCTTGAGGAAAGCCAAACCGGGCCTGAATAAATTCATCTGGCATCCTGCTAAGGAAAAATTTTATTATTTAAAGATAGTTGTATAGAAATATAACTTTCAGATTAGTCTTCCTCTTCCAAATTATTCAAAACTTTTTCATTCTCTTCGGCTTCTTTTTCTGATTCTTGATTTTGCAAAATTTCTTCTTCGATGGCTTTGCCGTATTCTTCTATAAGATCCATGAAAAAGTTCGGGTGGGCTTTCATGTAATTGTTTCGCGGCCAGACGTAGATTTCTTCAAAATGGTTGTTTTGTTCGAGCCAGACTTTCCTTTGCGATTCAAGTGTGAGGAGTGTGAAAAAAGAGATGATGCGCTCTTCCTTGTCTTCTCCGGAAAGTTCGCTGAATGTGATTTTGTCCGCGGCGTTGTTTTTTATGAAATCTATGAGCTTGCCGTAAATTTCTTTTGATTTTGTTTGTGGATTGTATTTTCTTTTTGGCAGCGAGACAGCGGTTTCCCGGAGGGCGTTGCTGTTGACGATTTCTTTCCTGATTCTTCTGTTTTCTGTTACAATTGCCTTGCCAAGGGATTCTATAAGTTCCTGAAGTGTAACACGCTTGAATCTCGGCAGCGGAGATTTTGGAACCAGTTCGGGGATTTCATCAATGTCAACTTCGCTCCAGTCAATTTGCCTTATGATCTTTTCATCCGGCTTGTTGCCAAAAAGAATCTCGTCAATGCTTTTCAGATATTTGCTTAGCAGAAGTTCAGACTTTATCCTTAGAAGGAAAGCCGCCGCGAGAAGAACCTTGCTTGAAACGAAAAAATCCTCTTCTTCGAGCTTGCTTATTTTTTCCAGGTATTTGTTCGTTAGAACCCCAATGTCGATGTCCCAGGGGTCTAATTGCTCGGTATTAATGAGATCGTAGATTATTTCCTGCCAGCTGATTTCTCTTGAAAAGAGGATGTCGTGGATTTGCTCCTGGTTTGTCCTGTTGTGGGGGTTTGAATTTTCTCCAGAATTATTTTGCGGTTCACCGTCTTTCATCGCTTAAGGAGAAAAGGAGAATTTATAAAAGTGTTTAATTAAGATTATACGTCGATAAAGAGCTTAGTAGTTCCTAATAATTATCATAATAGTGCCTAAGTTTGTTTCCGGAAAAGGGACAAATCACTACTCTTGAAAGAAAAGGGCTTGTCATTATTAAGAGGTAACAAACCGAAAGGTTTATATAGGAAATGAACCTATGAATTCTATCACCTCTTTTTCCCCAGGAGAGGCTTCAAGTCTACTTTTTTGTTGGCTTGAAGAATCTCCCAGGGTTTATATTCCTCTTTTCATTTTTATCATTATTTAGATTTTGATTAAGATAATCTTCAAAAAAGTCGCGGAGCAAGTTAGTTTTATTCTTAATTTATTTTAAGACTAGTGAGATTAGCTCCCGCGCATTATAATTTCTTAGAAAATAATAAGAAGATAAATTTTTAATTTAGCTTTATTATTCTTTCTTATGAATATTCAGGGAGTTTTATTGCTGAAGAGAATGGGGCTGCCAGAGGGATTTATTCATTTCAAGAAAATCTCGGATGTCTCTCCTGAAGTCTGGAAGGAATTAGGAGAAGAAAATTTATTTGTCATGGGATCTGATAATAGGATAAAGATTACAGACAATCCCTACAAAATAAAAAAATGGCGAAGAGTCAATATATCCAAAGATGAGATTGAATCTGCATTGATGGAGTTAAATACCGAGATGGATGTTGATAGAATTCCTAAAGAGAATAGAATCTTTTCTGCAGGGCTTTTCTTTAATGAATCTAATATGATTTTCCAGGGCCATGCGCTTAAATTGGGAGATATAATCTACATTGATATCAAGAAAGGTTCAAGAGGTTGGGGAACAGATTTCGCCTCTGATTTTTCTTTTGAGATTCCAATTATCAACGGCAGAGTCATGTTTTCAGCTATTCCTGACTTTGAATTCAGAGATTATGTTGTCAGAATATGCAAAGATTTGCTTTTATTTTATCAGGGGAACCCCTATCTTGACTTTGCTTTAATGAGGATTGGAAGATTCATTTATCATGATTTATCGTTCCACTAATCAGAAATCTACTTGATATAACCGCCTTTCTGCAAGTTCCAAAGTTTGTTGTATTCACCCGGCTTGTTGATCAGCTGGTTGTGGGTCCCTTCCTGAATTATTTCTCCATGCTTCATCACTATTATCCTGTCAGAGTTCATGATTGTTGACAGCCTGTGAGCTATGATAATTGAAGTTCTTCCCTGAAGCAAATCATGAAGATTTTTTTGGATTTCGTGCTCTGTTTCAGAGTCAAGCGCGGATGTCGCCTCGTCCAGAACAAGGACTTTCTTATTTGCCAAGATTGCTCGGGCTATTGAAACTCTTTGCTTTTCGCCGCCAGAGAGTTTTACGCCTCGCTCGCCAACGATTGTCTTGTCTTTTTTTGGAAGAGTTTCTATTAACTTGTCGAGCTGCGCGAATTTTATTGCGGCCATTACTTCTTCGCGTGTGGCCTTTGGATTTGAGAACCGGACATTGTTGAAAATCGTGTCATCGAAAAGCACGCATTCCTGCGGGACGATGCTAAGCTCGCTTCGGAGCGACTCCTGTTTTACGTCCTTGATGTTTTCTCCATCTATCAGAATCTCGCCTCCCTGGATATCATACAATCTATAGAGAAGCTTGATCAAAGTGGTCTTTCCGCAGCCGGAATGCCCTACAAGAGCGACTTTTTCATTTGGCTTTATCCTTAGCGAGAAGTTTTCGAGACCGAAAGACCGTTTCTTATTGTAATGGAAAAATATGTTCTTGAAATAAACCCCGCCGCGCGTGACTTTAAGGTCCGGCGCATTTGGCTTATCCTTGATATCTTTCTGAACTTTTCCGTATTCAAACAAATCCTGGAAGTCCGCCATGGACCTATAGAATCCTCTGACACCTTGCAGAAGGTTGAACATGCTTCCTGTAAGGCTAAGGTAAACCGTATAAATAAAAGTCAATGTTCCAAGACTAATATTCCCATGAATGAAATTCATGATGGGAAAGAAAACGACGAAGAAAGTTCCCACTGCTAAGATGAAAGACTGGCCGGAGCTCATCCATCTAAAATAATTATAGTTTGTGAGTGTAGCTGTCTTGGTATCACCGCTGAGCTTGGAATATTTTCTCTTTATGAAGAATTCTTTTCCGAAGAATTTTATGGAATCAACATTTGTGAAGATGTCTCCGATGTTCGCCTTTTCTATGTCTTCCCTTCTATTCAGCGCGAGGTTTGAAGCCTGCTGTTTTCTTTGCAAATACAAGCTGAAAGAGACAAACGCTACCATGACTATAAAGATAATTATCGCGGAAGACCAGTCTAAATAAATCAGGGAGAAAATCATTACGATGAATTCTATCAGGACGCTCACAAAATTAAAAGCGAGGGTGTCTGTCATTCGCTCGACGGCGTTTCCGCCGCGCGTAATTCGTGAAATCATGCTGCCGGTCTTGTGCGTCACATGGAAGCTGTGGTCCAGACTTAGGATGTGGTCAAAGAACTTTCTTTTTAGGTCAGCTATCATGCTCACTTCCATGTTGTTGATCCAATGGATTTCAAGCCAGCGAACGAACGTGTTGATTATTGAAGTTCCTACAAAAATCACGCCTACAATTGTGGCGACATGAATAAACTGCGAAGCAATCTGGGTTCCCGCGGAGAGCTCTGTTCCGTTGTCCACGATGACCTTGAAAAGATACCTGTCCAATACGTGCTTCAGGCTGTTTACCAATATTACAAACAGTAACCCCACAACAATCCATTTGTATTTCTTCATGAACCCGAAATAAATTCGGAGGTTGTATTTGAAGTCTATTTTTCTGGTTTTTGCTTTTGCCATGCGATTCCACTCACTTCGTTCGTTGCGCGATTCCGCTACGCTGCATACGCATCGCCGAAAAAACGTGCATCGCCCGAATATTTTTAGTTTTTACTTTTATCACTTTCTTGTGGACATCAGGTTTAAATAATCCTGATGTGTTAATTTAACATGATAAATCGGTTTGGCTGTTTGGGCAATTTTGGCCCCAACATGAACCCGAAGTTGAATGATGATGTGGATGAAGATGAAGAAGAGGGTAATGACAGCGATTTCTTGGACGACATTGACGAGGATTAATGTCTTAGAAAATTAATATATTTAAAATGCACGGAAAACTATTGTTAATCCTCAAGTATCCGAAAAATTAAGCGGCCTTTGCTTCAACGGGCTTCGCGGCCTTTGACTTGAATTCACTGTAATGGCACTTGCCGCAGTATAATCTGCCTTGCGAATCCATGAGGAAAACTCCCGGACCGCATCTTGGGCAGAACTGCGCGTGCTTTACTTTGTCTCCTTCAAGTGTGTACTTTGCGAATTTTTTGCTCGTCGGCTTGTTCTTGTGAGCCTTCTTGCCCTTCTTTACTACTTTCTTCTTTTTTCCCATTTTCCTGTTTAAGCTTTAGAAGATTTTTTCTTCTTTTTATTTATTGAATTCAATCTTTCTTTCTCTTCTTTTGAATTATAGATTTCAGCTGTTATGATGAAGTCGTTTGTTCCGAATTTTCCGTCAATCTTTTCCACGTGGACCGTATCTTCAGAAACAGAGAATTTTTCAGCGACTATTTTTGCGGCTTCGTCCATTTTTGGAGGGAAATCTACTTCTGTAAGTTTCAGGGCCACTTCTTTCCTCCCAAAAAGAGGATTGTGTTTTTCCTGTATTGTTTCCATCTTAAATTTTTATTGCAAAGTTGCCTTTCGATTTAATTCCTATCTTTTGCGCGATCTCGGATTTCTCCGGGTTTGTCACTTCGATTCTTCCCTTGAAACTGTCGCTTGATTCTTTGGAACCACAGTTAGGGCACTTATCCCCTTCATAAATCCTTCTGCAGATCCTGCATGCTTTTTCTTTTGCCATTTTATTTGTTTTGATTTCTATAATTTAACAATATATCTTGTTCTACAATGAAAGTAAGATTTTTGTCAGGCTGTTGATCATCAAAGTTCACTCGGATAAATGCGGGCAATGCTTCCCGAACTTCGGGCGACAGAGATTCGCTGTCCGGTGCAACTTGCATTCTAAAACCGGTGTTCAGATTTATATAAGTTATCGCGAGATTTTCGGGTTTATCGCTTAGCGTATTTCTTCCGCTGATCTCATATCGAATTTTAGAGGGCACAAATTCATCGGGCAAAGAATATGATATTGTGCCATTAACTCCATGCATCATTATTTCTTGCCTCCCTTGGATTTTCCTTTTACCTTTTCTCCGCTTTCAGAAGCCTTAGCTGCTTTTTTCGCTTCTTTTTCTTTTTGGAGTTTGTCTTCCTTTATCCATTCAAGTTTTCCCAATCCAGGCTGTCTCATCGTCAATCCGATTTTGGGGTTTCCGCCCTTATGGCTGATGGCCACAATTCTTGCCAAGCACAAATCTCCATCCTTTAGGCTTCGCTTTGAAGCTTTTCCAACGAGAGTGTTTGTCTTGCTGAAACTTACATAATCATTCATTGTCTGGCTGATATGGATCATTCCCCGCATGACTCCAAGATCCATGAAAGCCCCGAAGTTTGCGATTTCTGAAACCGCCCCGAGGACTAATTCCTGCAGCTCAGGTTTCCATGCAAGAAGCTTGAATCTCGTATTGTAATAAACTGCGCCGTCGCCCGGAATTATTACCCCGTCGCCAATATCGAGGACTTCTATGACTGTGACCGCCTTTCCCAAATCCCTCTCATAAAAATCCTTGTAAGTTTCTTTGAGTTGGTTTTCAACGGCTTCACGAGTAGAAAGACCAAACAACTTCGGCTCTACTCTTATATAATCTTCAACTTCCGTTATATAGAACATTAGAAAAGTTTAGCATTTTCGGTTTTTAAAGCTTATTATTTGTTTTTCACATAGATACTTCAGAAGAGAAATGATTTTAAGGAAGCGCGACAAGATTCTCCATGGGAGACGAAGATAGATACAAAAACATAGCCCCTCAAGACCTTTCAAATTACGAGATTAGTGTCAAGATAAAGGGAAATAAAGTCCATATAGATTCTCCGGACCCGTTTTCATGCCTTTCCAGCGCATCCTATTCAGTAGGATATTCTATACTTGAATGGAGACGAAATATTGAAAGTGATTGCCCTAAAATTCCTGGAGGACTTGATTATTTTTTGGAAATTCTTACAGAAGAGAACAGGCCCCGAAGAGTGGTTATAACGGAAGATGCGAGAGGATAAAAAATATAGAAACTGCTTTAAATGACAAATATTTATTCAACAGGCGAGTAAAGCTTATGAGTAAGCGGCAAGAACGCTTGAACCACTCATCCGGCGACAAATTGCAGAGAGTCTTGCAACTAAGGCCTCGAAGCATCCTGAATTAGATCCGGGAGACCATGAAGTTTCGATGAAGGTGAAAATCAGAGCAGGTAATTTTAATCCATTATATTTGCGTGGATTGGATAAACCTTATGATCATTCAAAATATGGAATCTAGATAACTTCCAATTTCTTTTTATCTCTAATCACAAGCTTTTGATTGGCTGTCCGTTTTTTCAATTCCCTGTCGAGAGTCGCGAGAATTGCGTTTGGATTTTGGTCCGCGAATTTTTTTATGCCGTTGTCGACATTTCTCGCCGGCAGTTTTATTTTTTTGAAATTCTCCTTGTTTGCGTTTAAGATCCTAAGGGAAAGTTCCGCCTGGTCGCGCAGCTTTAGGCTTTTGCCGCCAGCTTTTGAAAGTTTTTCCGTTTCTTTCAAGACCTGTTCAGGAATAAGTATTTCCAATCCGAGATTTTCAATCTGTTCAAGGAAATCGATTTTTTGCCTGACGCAAGTTACAATGAAATTCGTGTCTAAGAGGACTTGTTTCATTTTTTGTTAAAGGAAAAAGATTAATTAAAGGTTTCTAAGAAAGAGTTAAAAACCGCCCGAATTATTATGTGGTAAGGGTGCGTAGTACACTGGTAGTATGGCTGCCTCCAGAGCAGCAGAAGGGGGTTCGATTCCCTCCGCGCCCATTTTTGAAAATGAAATTCACTGACATCCATTGCCATCTTGACCTTTGCAAAAATATTCCTGAGATTATTGAAAAATGCCGGCAAGAAGATATCAGAATCGTGACGTGCGGCGTGGATTCAAAGACGAATGTTGAAGCACTTGATTTGGCGGAAAAATATCCAAAAGTTGTGAAAGTATGTTTAGGGATTTATCCGCTGGATGCGTTGAAAATGTCTGACGCAGAAATTGATGATGAAATTATTTTTATCAGAGAAAATAAAGACAAGATTTTTGGCATCGGCGAGGTTGGCCTTGATTTGCATTCTGTGAAAGATTTGAAAAGTTTCGAAAGGCAAAAAGAAATCTTGGGAAAATTTGTTGAGCTTGCGCGCGAATTGGGAAAACCGATTTTTGTCCACTCGCGCGACGCTGAGAAAGAAACGATTGAATTTCTTCAGGATTTTGATTACAGAAAAATCGTGATGCACTGCTTTTCGGGGAACATGAAACTTGTTGAAATGATAATTGAAAATGGCTGGAGTTTGAGCATTCCTGCAACGGTTAAATACAATGAGCACTTTCAGAAAGTTGTGCAGCTCGCGCCGATTGAAAATCTGCTTTGTGAAACGGACTCGCCGTTTTTGCATCCTGATAAATTACAAGGAATGAAAAACACGCCGGCCAATGTTCTTGAAAGTTACAGGAAGATTGCGGAGATTAAAGGCATGAGTTTGGATGAAGTTGCGGAGAAAATTGAAGAGAACTACCAGAAACTTCTTTGAGAAAATTTAAATAATTCAGAATTGTTAAGTTGAGATGAGAATAAAATCTTACGAAAATAAAGAAGACGATGTAGGGTGTATCGGATGCGCATTGCAAAAAGGACTCATTAAAACTTCTTCAGGATTGATTTACAAGGGAAAATATTTTGAAGTAAGGCAGGATTATGAATTGCCAGTAAAGGGTTTTTTTATAATCTCGTCCAAGAGGCACATTGTCGGAATTGCGGATTTCACGAAAAAAGAGCAGGAAGAATTCATGAAAATAATTTATAATTTAAGGAAAATAATGAGAGACAATCTTAGGATAAGGTATGTTGATCTGTTTATGAGAGAAGAAACTATCGAAAGCAAAAGGGCGCCTTCGCATTTTCATCTCGGACTCTTACCCAAGTATGATTGGATGAAAAAATTTGATAGCACCATAAAAATATTCGAATATGCAAGAAAGAAGTTGAAAACAAAAGAGAACTTAAACGAAATAAATAAAACTGCAGAAGAAGTCAGAAAGTTAATGGCGAAGGAGATGGAGAAATGAAACAAATTTATTTTGACAATGCGGCTTCAACTCGCGTGGATGATGAAGTTGTGCGGGCGATGGAACCTTACTTCACCGAGAAGTACGGCAACGCTTCATCAGTGCATGAAATGGGGCAGGAAGCTAAGAAGGCTTTGGAAGACAGCAGGAAGACGATCGCGAAAGCGCTCGGCGCGAAGGCAGATGGGGTTTATTTTACGTCCGGCGGAACAGAGGCAAACAATTTTGCGCTGAAGGGCTTGTTTTGGCAGCAACTGAAAAACAAGACAGGAAAGAATCATATTATAACGACGAAGATAGAGCACGACTGCGTTCTTAATACGTGCAAATGGCTGGAAACGCAAGGCGCTGAAGTTACTTATCTTGACGTTGACAAAGAAGGTTTTGTAAACCCTTCAGATGTTGAAAATGCAATCACAGACAAAACTTTTCTTGTTACAATAATTCATGGCAACAACGAAATCGGAACAATTCAGGACATTGAAGCCATAGGAAAAATCTGCAAAGCGCGAGGGGTTTTGTTTCACGCCGACGCATGCCAAAGTTTTTCTAAAACTCCGCTCGACGTGAAAAAACAAAATTTGGATTTGGTAACTTTAAATGCTCATAAAATCCACGGTCCAAAAGGCGTCGGAGCTTTGTACATTAGGAAAGGCGTGGACATTGTTCCGCTGTTTCATGGCGGCGGGCATGAATCCGGTTTGCGAAGCGGGACTGAAAACATTTCCGGAATTGTCGGTTTTGCAAAAGCGGCGGAGATTGCAAACAGGAAGCATGTTGAACAAATGACAAAATTGAGAGACATGATGATTTTAGGATTATTGAAAATTCCCGGCGTGAAACTTAATGGTCCGCAGCCTGCAGAAAAAGGCAAAGAAGACAAAAGACTTTGCAACAACGTCAACATAAGTTTCGAGAATGTCGAGGGCGAAGTCGTCGGGGGCTATCTTGAAAATTTCGGAATCTTCACTTCGACGGGAAGCGCGTGCATGTCGCATTCAAAATCAGGCATCAGCCACGTGCTGAAAGCTCTCGGACACAGCGATGAGCAAGCTGCAGATTCAATTAGAGTCAGTATCAGCAGATTCACAACGGAAGAAGAAGTCGACTTCTTTTTGGAAAAAATTGAGAAAGTACTGGGGAAGTTTATGAGATAATTTTATATATGATAGAATATATATGTTGGAAAGGAGGTGTAAAATGCCAAAGAAAAAAAAGATGATGATGGAATGCTGCACAATGCACAAAATGAAAGGCACGGGGATGTTGATTTTGGGTCTTTTAGTTTTGGTGAATGTCTACTGGCCATTCTTGAGCTGGGGCGCATTTGTGGGAGCGGCAATAGCTATATTCGGTTTCCTCAAATTGGTTTTGCCACACGGCTACCATATGTGAGCAAATTTAATTTTTTATTTTTTATTCCTTATTCTATACGGGATTTTTGTCTAATTCTTTAGTGATTATAAATCTTTAAATAAAAGTTCGAAAGTAGATATCTTATTATATACAAGTTATAGAGATATATGCTTGCAAACGTACAATATATTGTACAAGGTAAAAATAATGAAGTGTCCGTATTGCTCTAATGAAGAGTCAAAAGTCACGAACAAACGAGAGTCTCCTTCGGGAATAAGGAGACGGCGCGAGTGCCTGAAGTGCAAAAAGCGTTTCACGACTTACGAAAAAATCGAGAGGGAAGATTTTTACGTTGTGAAGAAAGACGGGCGAAGAGAGAAGTTCAGCAGGGAAAAACTTGAAGACGGCATTGAAAAGGCGTTTGAAAAGCGCCCTGTTCCCAAGGAGAAAATAGAACAAATGATAAATGAAATCGAAGAACAATTAAGGAGAAGAGGAAAAGAAGTGAAAAGTTCTTTAATAGGCCAGGTAACCATGAGGAAAATAAAAAAACTGGACCATGTCGCATACATAAGATTCGCGTCGGTCTACAGGGATTTCAAAGATGTTAAAGATTTTAAAGAGGAGTTAAAAGATTTGTAAAATGTTGCCGGAATTACAAAGTTTAACAAAGTTGAACCTGACGGAAAATCAGTTGAAAGTAATCAAGGATAAGTATTTGAAAAATTCTCCGACAGTCGAAGATTGGCTTCGGACTGTTTGCCGCAATATTGCCCTTTCAGATATTTTGCATTCCGATGGCATAAACAAAGATGATTTTTTGGTCGGAGTAAACTGCAGAGATGTTTCTTATGATTCCATGGGCAAGACGGCGCACATGTATCTTTTGCATCACGGGCTCAAGGGCCATAACCCGATGGGGGAGAACTTCAAAAGGTTCGTGCAAAACCTTGAAGAAATTGGCAAAAAGAATCCGGAACTTATCGCAAAGACAGAAGAAGAATTCTATGAACTGCTCTCAAGCATGAAGTTCCTTCCAAATTCCCCGACACTGATGAATGCGGGAAGAGACTTGCAGCAGCTTTCCGCATGTTATGTTTTGCCTGTTGAAGATTCGCTTGATGAAATTTATTCTTCCGTCAAGAACATGGCGCTTATTCATCAGGGAGGAGGCGGAACCGGATTCTCATTCTCGAAGTTAAGGCCTGTCGGGGACCCTGTGAAATCCACGAAAGGAATCTCTTCCGGACCTGTAACTTTCATGCAGATTTTTGACAAGTCCACTGATGTGGTGAAACAGGGCGGGACCCGCCGCGGAGCCAACATGGGAATCTTGCATTATACTCATCCGGATATTTTTAAATTCATAGACATGAAAAAAACGCCGGGCGTCATGGAAAACTTCAATGTTTCAGTCACTATAGATGAAAAGTTCATGAGGGCGGTAAAGAAAGGCGAAGACTATGATCTGATAAATCCAAGGACAAAAGAATCTTCAGGGAAAGTCAATGCAAAAGAACTCTGGGACAAACTCGTCAAAGGAGCGTGGGAGACAGGGGATCCGGGGATAATAATGATAGACAGGATAAACAATACAGGGAGCAACGCGACACCGCATCTCGGCCAAATTGAATCAACAAATCCGTGCGGAGAACAACCCCTGCTTCCATATGAGCCCTGCAACCTCGGCTCCATAAATCTTTCAAAGTTCATAAAAAATGAGTTTACAGAAGAGGCAGACTTCGATTATGATGCCTTGAGGAAATGTGTTTTTACATCAGTTCATTTTCTGGACAATGTTATAGACATAAATAATTATCCGATTCCGGAAATAGAAGAGATGGCCAAGAAAACCAGAAGGATTGGCTTGGGAGTGATGGGTTGGGCTGAAGCGCTCGTCAAAATGGGAATCCCTTACAATTCTCCAAAGGCCTTGACCAAAGCCGAAGAAGTGATGAAATTCATCAACGTCTCATGCATGAAAGCCTCCGAGGAGATGGCGGAAAGTCGCGGGATCTTCCCTGCATGGAAAGGCTCAATTTATGACAAGGACAGCATTTATTTCAGAGGACAGGAGCATTTTCCAAGGCACTCGGCCAGAACTACAATCGCGCCGACAGGGACTATAGGAATAACCGCGGGATTGCAGGGCGCGGGAATCGAGCCGTTCTTTGCGGTTGTTTACATAAGGTACAATGCAGCAGGAATCGACGCGCTCAAGAAAGGAGAGACCCCTGCAGAGAAAGACACTTTCTTTGAAGTCAATCCGTTGTTTGAGAAAATCGCGGAAGAAAATGATTTCTTCGGCATGAAAAAAGAAGATCTTTTCATAAAAGTTAACGACAATCATAAATCATTATTGGGCATCGATGAAATTCCAGAAGAGATTCAGAAATTGTTCTTGACTTCGCATGACTTGAATCCTCGCGAACATGTACTTATGCAATGCGCTTTCCAGAAATATACAGACAACGCGGTTTCAAAGACAGTCAACCTGCGAAACGAAGCGACAGTTGAGGACGTAAACGATGTTTATATGTTAGCTTTCGAAAATGGCGCTAAAGGAGTTACCGTTTACCGCGATGGAAGCAAGCAATT
>CAYREP010000007.1:0-13317 GCA_964423375.1 Candidatus Woesearchaeota archaeon
GGCCTTGATAAAACAATTTATCTGGTTCTTGGTTTTCTCTTGATTGTTGCCGGAATCTATTCTCTGAAGTCTGCGAGAAACTCAATGTCGCGTTTTGTGAACCAGACGGGAACGATCAGAATAATTTTATATTTCATTTTTGCTCTTTATTTTGCAAACTTATTTTTCAATGTCGTTCCGGCGGTGACAAGTGCGCTTTCGGGAATTTCAAAATGGATAGGATTGGCCGGGGGAATCCTTCTTGTCCTCGGTGGCTTTTCGTTTTGGAGAGTGAAAAGATACTAAAATTTATATACACATTTTCCGTTGGATTGCCATGGGTAAAAAGAGAGGTGCCTCGATGGCGATCGGCCGGAGAGCGCAGGTTACAGTTTTTGTGATTATCGGAATTGTTATCGTTGCTGCAGCAGTTCTTTTTTTTGTCTTGCGCGGAAGCGTCCAGCAGGCAGAAAATGTTCCTGCTGAATTCAGGCCCGCTTACAACACTTTTCTCTCATGCATTGAAGACAGTGCGCAAACAGGAATAAGCGTTCTGGAAAGCCAGGGGGGCTACATCAATCTGCCCGCTTTTGAGCCCGGCTCGACATACCAGCCGTTTTCTTCCGATTTGCTGTTCCTTGGAAACCCGATTCCTTATTGGTACTATGTTTCAGGGAACAATATTGAAAAAGAGCAAGTTCCAAATGAGACCTTTATGCAGAATGAACTCGCACAATTCATAAACAGCAAAATGGGAGATTGCGACCTTTCTTCGTATTCTGACTTGCAAATTGAAACAGGGACTCCCGACGCCAGTGTAATCGTGAATCCTGACAGCGTGAAAGTGGACCTTAACATGGACATCACTTTCCGAAAAGGGAACCAGACGTACACTGCGAAGAAAAGCCAGGCGACAGTCCGTTCGGAACTTGGAAATCTTTTCAAATCCGCCCAGACGATCTATGATTATGAACAATCGTCTCTTTTCCTCGAGAATTATACTATAGATGTTTTGAGGAATTATGCGCCTGTGGACGGAATCGACATTCAGTGTTCTCCAAAAACGTGGAGCTTCGCGAATGTCGTGACTGCGCTCAAGCAGGCCATTACGGACAACATTATGACTTTGAGGACCGGGGCAAACAAGACGGACTATTTTAATCTGGACGTTCCCGTGAGAAATGTGCATTTTATAACCAATGTAAACTGGCCAAGCTCCTACGAAGTTAATCCCACCGAAGGCGATACGATGATTGCAAGCCCGGTGGGAAACCAGCAGGGCCTGGGGATCTTGGGATTCTGCTATGTTCCTTATCATTTTGTCTACAGCATAAAATATCCGGTTCTTGTCGCGGTGCAAAATGGGAATGAAGTTTTCCAGTTTCCGATGGCTGTAATCGTTCAGGGGAATAAGCCAAGAGAAGCGCTTAATGCCAGCGCAGTCCAAGGAACCGTTACGACGCTCTGCCAACAAGGGACTTCAAATGTAAGTGTCAGCGTCTTTGACTCCAACTCTAATCCGGTGGATGCGAATATTTCATATGAATGCGCCGGCCAAACTTGCAGCGTCGGTCGCACAAGTTCCGGAAGTCTGACCGGAAACTTCCCCCAGTGCGCCAACGGTTACATCGTCGCCGAAGCTTCAGGATTCAAGAAAGGGAGATACCTCTTTTCAACAACAAAAACAGGGAACATAAACATTATTCTTGACAAGCTTTATAGCGAATATATAAATCTTGAAGTGGACGGCAAGCCTTATTCCGGAAATGCGATAATAAATTTCGCTTCGGCCGGCGGCAGTTACAGCACCGTAATCTACCCTGGCCAAAAGAGAGTAAACCTCAGCGAAGGAGATTATAACATCACTGTTTACATCTACAAAAATTCTTCAATCACCCTCGGGGCTACGACCCGACAACAATGCGTGAATGTTCCAACCGGTATTTTAGGGGGATTGGGAACAGGGACCAATCAACAGTGCTATAATGTGAATGTTCCAAGCCAGGTAATTTCCAGCGCCCTTTCGGCCGGCGGCAGCGGAGAATATTATGCAATAGGTTCAGAACTTGCGAATTCGCACACGATCACCATAAATGCGCCGTCGCTTCCAAATCCGACGAGCTTAGAGCAGCTCCAAACAAATTATGCCCTCTTCCAAAATAAAAAGTTATCCATAAGTTTTAACTGAAGATGAAAATAAAAAACAGCAAGGTGCAGACGGTTCTTTTAGTTCTGGCTATATTTGTGACGTTTATTTCCCTGTTGAATCTAGTTCATGCGGATATAATCTCAAACCCTCAAGAATCTCTCAAAACTCTTTCGATAACATCTCCAGGAAAGTTTGACAACTCTATGTGTTCGAAAGGCCAGGATTTTGTCGTGCAAATTTCTCCTCTCGGATGCGAGCCGGCAGTTGTAAGAAGCGATTTGCTTGAACAGCAGGATGTTCAGGTCTATTGTCCGCTTGCGGCGACGCAACTTAATCCGCTTGTTAATGTGAATTCCATAAGCGGAATATCTTTCTCGGGAAAGTATCCTTCTGAAATCAGAAGCATCGGTTTTTATCCCGCGCAGGCCGCATTAAGCACGAAAGGACAACAATTGAACTCTCCCGTGCTTAACAATATCGGTTATGTTGTAATTGATTTGAAGCAGATATCTAATGAATCCGCGTTGACAAACTGCAAGGGCTTCGGAGTAGGGAATGCGAATTTGAGTGTGGCGTGCTTCGTTAACGGAACTTTGACAGCGAGCTTAAAATACAATGCAAACAACATCTTTGGCATAGGGAGCGTAGATTATTATCTTCCCCAGCTTCCGGATTCCGACTGGCAGAACCAATATCCTCAGTACAGTTTCTGGAACGGCAAGGGTTATCTGAGAGTAGATAACATTCAGGACGGCAAAGCGACAATCACGGTCTATGACAAGAATCTCAATCAGGCTTCCACAGTCACGCTTTCTCAAGGCCAGACTTCCAACCAAGTTTCTATCCCCGGCTTTGACCTTTGCTCCGCGACTATGGGGATAAAGCTCGACGGAATCGAGAATGCCAACACACGGGCGAAGCTGGATATAAACGGAAATGTTGTCGAAGTCGCAAAAGGCGAAAAATTTCTGAATAATCAATGTCAAGTAAGGAACATCGATAAGCAAGGGCTTGTTCAGGATGTGCAAATTACATGCAATACGGATTCCGGTTCAAAGACATTCAACCTTAGAATCTCGCCCAAGGTCACCATTGCTATAAATGGCGTTAAGAGCGATTATTCCCTGGGAGATTACCTCTTTACAATTCCTGACGGCCATGCATTCGAAAGCGGCAAGTCTGTTTATCTTGGATACATCAGTTCGGGAGGCAATGACGGAATAAAAGATTCTTACCTCGACCTTGCGATTCTTGCGAACAGGAAAAGCAAGATGACCGAAAGCGAGCTTTCAACTTTCTCCAATTTAATCAAGATGCTTTCTTATTCTGAAATGATCC
The DNA here is from genome assembly GCA_964423375.1 of Candidatus Woesearchaeota archaeon. GTDB lineage: Archaea > Nanobdellota > Nanobdellia > Pacearchaeales > GW2011-AR1 > JAKLIN01. Next base: position 3,467 of record CAYREP010000007.1, read on the forward strand.
GCAATCCTATTCTTGACGCGGTCGCAAACGGGGCGAAAACGTTTGCGGGACTTTTTAACGGAGCTGCGCAATTTGCGAGAACCGGAATGGAATATGCTTTTGTCGATTATCTCAAGGGCGTGCCCAGAAACGGAGTGTACTCCGACGGAAAGGCTCAGCTGGGATACAGCGTCAATTATACGGGCTTGGCTGATTCAGCAGACTCGATTTTGACTCAAGACACTTCCACTATTTACAAACAGGCAACAAACGATTACGGGACAGTCCAAAAAAGTTTTTCTTCCGAGAAATATCCTTCGGGCAGCGATTCAACTCTCGGCGAAGACGCAATGTACAGGCAAATTGTTCTTAATTATAATTTGGGCCAAAAATATACTGTCAGGTCATTGTGCGATGAATACAAAAAAGATTATCCTAGCCCTAATTATGACATCGGAAAAATCTGCGACAATTCTGCGGCGCTTTCAAGTTCGGATATTGCAAGCCAATATATTTCGGTGAACGGCCAAGCTTACCAGATCTCACTGGACAGCATTTATGAACCTTCTTTTTCGGATTTCGGCGCAATCGTGAATGTGAAATATCCCGACGGCCATTCTGAAGACGTGCCGCTTTCAAAAAATCAGGTAGAGTATCTCAATGACAGCGATTACATCCAACTGTCATCCCTTGGCGACGGAACCGCGACGTTGAATGTCCCTGCTGGAATTTTCGGTTCAGGTGTCTTGACATTGAAGCAAGGAGTTCCGACGACTCTTGGGCAAGCGACGGGGATACTGAAGGATAAAAACATTTACACACTTACTTTAACTCAAGTTAATCTGAAGCAATACGCTCATGTTTCGCTGGTTCCAAAAGTGAACAACAAAGGCTCGCAGTCGAGTTTTAACTTTAGCATCGGCGTCGAAAAGCGGGCAATAAAACTGAATCCTCAAGCGACGGAAGACGCTATAAAGAAAATAAACAGCACAATTTCTACTTTGCAGGACATTTCAGGAGTTACCGGAAAACTTGTGAATGCTTCCAGAACAGCATGCCAAGTTACGGGACTTGCTTTGACTGCGATAAATTTTGTTCAAAGTCTCAGCGGAAGCGGAATCGCGAGAACACAGGTAATGACCGGAGCGGGCGGATGGAATGAAAGATGCGCCCAGATGGTTACTGCAGGCAAATACTCTTCAGTGGACCAATGTTTCCTTGATAACGCAGACCAAATAGACAAAGACGTCAATGAGACGACATTCCTCATGAACCAGCAAAATTCCCAATTGGGTGAAATACAAAAAAAATACACTACCGGAGGGTCATTGCTGTCTTCAAGCGTTACAGACAATAACAAGGTCGTCCAAAATTATTCTTCGAGCGTTCAGTCTTCACTTGATTGCATGGGAAGTTCCAATTCTATAGCAAATCCTTCAAATTCAAATGCGAAATCTATAAGCGTAAGCGACGCAAAGAATTTTTTGAGCTATGACAGTTATCTCCAAAATGACTATACTCTTGAGCAAGCGAAAAAAGTCCAGTTAGACTCCCGGATAATCTGTTCAGCCTCCTCGAGCGCGTCGTTAAAAAGCGCGGCGCAACAAGAACTTTATAATACGCTTTCGAACATCCAGATAAATTCCAACAACTACATCGCCTCCAGGAAATCCGCCGCGGCAACCGGGGTTAACGCAAATCAGGTAGGATATGTTGAACTTAACAATAATGTCAAGAAATATACTTATCTTGGCCTTACAGTAAAAGATCTTGGAATCGGAGAGGGTTCTCTCGGAGCAAAGATAGTCGGAAGCGGAAGAGACCTTCGTGGAAACCAAATCACAATAAATACGCCGATTTTCCAGACTTCCACCAGCGCAGGATACAATTATATCCTGATACTGGACAATTCCATCCAGAGTTCGGTAATGCCTGTTACGGGAGTCTATGACCTTAAAGGAAATCCTGTTACAGATTCTGCCCAACTTGAGCCTATCATCGGGAAAATAGAATTCCAGAGCGCAGGAACAAATTCTTATCAGAATCCGTACAAGGCTAATCAAGGAAGTTCCGTTCCGGAAGTGCAGTATTTCGAGACCGATCCTTACAAAGGTTATCCTGCGATAGTTCCCTTTGATTTGAACAACGGATGGTACGCCGCAGTCAAGCAAACAACTTCTTCTTCCATCGGGAGCAGCATTTCTTCATTTGATTCCTCCGGAAGGGTTGAGAGTTTCTGGCTTTGCAATGTGGGCCTTAACGGGATAGAAGAATTCAATTCAGGAATCGGGGATGATGATTGCCAAAGCATAAATCTCGCTTCAAGCTCCACTTACGGCCAGTTTCCTGGAATAACAAACGCAAACGAAGTTCAGAGGCTTGTAAACACGGCAGTTAAGGCAATACAAGACGCGGCAAAGCAATACAAGGCGGGCGTGAGTTCGGTTGTAATCAACGGACAGAGTATCAAGGTGGGCTCGCCTGCAGCAAATATTCCTGCAATCCAGTGCCAGGACTTCATGTCGCCCAAAGAATGCAATGCGCTTTTCAATGTATGCGACCCTTATGTTTGCCCTCCAAGCAGATGCGATTTCGGCGGAGCTTTCCCTGTAAGCGATGTAATTCAGACCGGCCTTATCGGGAGCACGCTTCTGTGCCTTCCGAACGCAAGGGAGGGGATTGTTGTTCCCGTATGCCTTACAGGAATTCATGCAGGACTTGACAACCTCATTTCGGTTTTCAACTCGACGCAGGAATGCCTGCAAAACCAATTGAGCACCGGAAAGCCGACCGGAATCTGCAATGAAGTTCAAAGCGTTTACATGTGCAATCTTGTTTGGTCCGAACTAGCTCCGCTTGCAAACGTGGCGGTCCCTAAAATTGCCGAATCCGTAATAGGCCAGATTAGCAACGGAGGCGGAGAATATTCCAATTTCCAAAGCGCGCTCAATACTGCAAAACAGTCTGAAAGTTACATAACCAATCTTTACGCGCAAAGCCTTCCCGCCGCCTTCTCAACCGGCAAGACTTCGGGAATCGGAACAGCCTTCTGCCAAAATTTTGTATCTGCAGTTTTCCCCGATGAAGCAAAGCTTGTAGACAAGCTTGGAACTACCGATTCGCCCACTCAATACTACGGAAAGTTTGACGTGATTCCTTATACAACCTCGACAGTGCCTCCGCAATCGCAGTACAATGTATATTACCACATATACGCAGGAAAGAATTCGGGCGCTTATTACAGGGTTTACTTAAAGAATTCCGGAAGCTCTTATTACCAGGACACTTCATCAACGCATATGGTCGATTCGGGCTATGTTGCGGCCGGCGGAACAGAAGACAATACAAAAGACTTTACTGCGCCTGCGGGTTACACTCAACTTTGCATAAATGTCAACGGTCAGGAGAACTGCGATTTCAAGCAGGTGTCAACTTCAATCGCTTCTAATTATATTCAGGATTCGTATGTCGCTAATCAAGCCAATCAAACGGACATAAAGACTTCCACAGAATGCACGTCCGGAACTATCAGCGCGGCTTCAATTTTGAGTTCGTCTAATCTCAATGTTCAAGCGGGGATTAATGACGCTCTGCACCCTTCCATTACCAGTTTGGGAATCACGAGAGTCTGCTCCACAGATAATCCCGGATCCGGAACGGACCCTTATGCCAATGCGCAAGGATCAAGATGGATAAAAGTCGGCTATTGCGACAATCAGAAAGTCGGATGCTGGCTTGACACCCAAAGCGTAAATAAGGCGATAAATTCTCCGGATATCGTAAAGTATCTTCAGACGGGGAGTACAACTACTTTGCAAAACTCTACTCTGCAGGGGCTGAATAAGGTTTATCAGTCTATTTTGCTGGACAGCGGCAAATACCTGACCGACAGCCAATTCGACAGCAATGTAAGTTCCATACTTTCAGAGAGCGATTCAAAGAAACAAATTTCAGCAATAAATGCAATTCTTGACAAGGCGTTTTACAACAACCAGAAAGGGGAACTTTACCTTTTGAGAGGAAACGCTTACTCGAAGATTGCTGAAAGTTTATATGTGGCCGCGAGCCAGGCGAAATGCGGAGGTTATGCAAATTACAATGCCTGCTACGGCACGCTTGAATCGCACGGAAATCCAAATCCAGATTCCATTTGCAGTTCGTGTTCTGATGCTCCTTCTTCCGCAAGCTCCAGCGGTTACGGGAAAGCCTTTGATGACTGCATGGCCCAATTTAACTCTTATCCCGAATGCAGCAAGTATATAACCTCTCAGGCGGCCGGCCCAGCTCCGATGACCGCAAAAACAGTCCTTGATGCTATGACTTACGCTAAAAGTAATGCGGTAGGAAATGCAGGTCAAAAGTGCAACTGCGGAACGAGCGAGCAGTGTCAAAATTATGCGAATTCAATTTACAGCGCGGCAACCGCAAACGGTGAAGATCCATTGCGTTTGCTTGCGATCATGATAAGAGAATCTGGATGCAATATTGATGCGGCTAATGGAAATTCTGTCGGATTGATGCAGGTTGATGCCAATTCCGTTTCTTTGTGCAGTTCAATAAATGGAGTCTCCGGAATTTCCGATGTGCAGGGAGCCGCGAATTATGACAAGAACATCCAGTGCGGTGCGATGATATTGAAAAACAAGTATGACACTTACGGGAGCAAGCAAAATAAGTTCCCGGCAAATTCTACAGGCAAGACAGACTGCAACGGCTTCAGTGCCACATATACCGGATGGGACGCTGCGCTTAGGGGATACAACGGCTATGGCTGCGGCGGCGATGACCATTATGTCGAGAATGTGAACTCGATTTATGATGCACTTAAAGCGCATGAAGCTGCAGCAGGAACTGCAAGCGAGAGCAGTGCCGGCGGAACGAGTTCGGGAGTTTCAGGGGGTGCTGCAGCATTTGACAATTGCATGACCCAGTTTAATTCATATTCCGAGTGCAGCAAATATCTGACTGCTTCTCTTGCGGAGAGCTCAGGAGTTTGCATTGGTCCACTATACAAAGAGTGTGTGTCACAGAACTCACAGCTTGGTATGGGGAACACTGCCGCGGTGGAATACTGCCAGCAGTTGTATTTTGGAGCTTCGACAGGTTATACCGGAAAGCAGGACTGCATAAATCAGGTTTCTGCGACGCTTGGACAAAATGGGGCAGATACTTATTGCACAAAACTTTATTCAGGAAATTCTTTAACTTATACAGACAAGCAGGATTGTATAAAACAAAATGGAGCAATCATGGGAAAGAATGCCGCAACCACTTATTGCAATCAATTGTATTCCGGTTCTTCAACCGGATATTCTAATGAACAGGATTGCGTAAATCAACAGACAGTTTTACAAGGAGCAAGTAGCGCCAAAAATTATTGTGATACTCTTTATTCAAGTTCTTCTACTACTTATGCCGATAAGCAAGATTGCATAACGCAGAATACCGCATTAATGGGATCAATTTCCGCAACCACTTATTGTGATCAGCTGTATCCAAGCTCTTCTTCACAAACCTCCGTTTCCTCCCAGGCTTCTTCAACAGGATATTCAAGTTACCAAGATTGCCTAAGCCAAAAAGCTTTAAGCGGGAGATCAAGCACCGCACTTTCAGATTGCAGAAAAATTTACTCTGAAGCTTCAACAGGATATTCAAGTTACCAAGATTGTTTGAATAGTCACTCTTCCGACGGGGCCGGTTATGCTCAAATCGCATGTCAGGAATTATGTTTTGGAATTTCTGCCCCTACTTCCACTTCTGTTACAGAGGCCGCTCCAACTTTCATATCTCCAGTTTTCAAATATGACGATGCTGACCTAAGCACCCCCGATATTTATCTTGGATATACGAGCGATGGCTGGTATTGGTCACAAGATAGCAGGAAAACATGGAATCCCACATCCTATGCGGTCTCGCCGGTCGGGGTACTCAATTTGGGAGTAAAGAATTCTCTTACTGGAAAAAATTATGCGGATGGATTGAAATTCCTTGTAGGAAATGTAATAGACAATCCCACAACCTCTTCTTCGTCTTCAACTTCTTCAAGCATATCCAGCCTTGTCAGCGATGCAGTAAGGTTCTGGGGTTCAATTTACCTTAAATCTTCACTATCAACAGATAATGTGCAGATGAACTCTAAAGGCACGCTCACAATGAAATACAGTTCCAACAAGGGATCATATATCTTTTATTTCAATTACGATTCTAATAAAGGATGGGAATGGATGCCTGGAGCCGATCAGGCATATAGTGGAGGATGGATATCTTCATCGAATGCTAATGGAATTTATGGTGAACCTCAAGACATGATAATGAAACTCGCGAGAGATGATTTTTATTCTGGAGTGGAATTAATCTTCAATACAGGCGCAGGAATATCCGGTTTTGCGGATGCGATTTCTTCTGCACCGTCGAACCCTTCAGGTTCTGGTGGGGCGGGCAGCCCTGTTACTTCAGGAACTTCAAGCACTGTTCCTATAACGACTTTAAGCATGCCTTCACAGAGCGTCATAAATAACTATAAAAATTATGCAAGTCTGTTCGACAAATATTCTGGGGCTAATCTTCCTATGGGTTGGACACAGACTGAATTTGAAGCTTTGCTCGCTGCGGTCGGAGAAGTAGAGAGCAATCTTCAGGGAGATTATCTGATGGGATACGATTCAGGAAATGTGAATTACAAGGGAGCGGACACTCAGATAAAAGACGCTTCGGCAGTTTTGAAAGGAGCGATTAACGGAAACGGAGAAGCTGATTATGCCTCTTGCGTCGAATCTTCGAATCTTAACGATAGGTTAAGCTGCATCCTTAGCGTTTATAGGACAGGTAAGGCTAATACTCAAGGTTTCCTTGGAATCGGAAGAAATACCGAAGGCGTAAACTTTGCCGCTACAGTTACGACACAATGGTATTTGTGGCAGAATTACCTTAACTCGCAGGGTTCTTAATAATTCTTGAAATATAATGCGGGAGAAAGGATTCGAACCTTCGCAAGCACTAAGCTACTGGAGCCTAAATCCAGCCCGTTTGACCACTCCGGCACTCCCGCAAAGAACCACCTGCGGGTTCTTTACATCTCCTGCAATCCGACAGGAAGTTGTAATTTTTTGAGAAGATTTTAGTTTTTATAGGTTTGGAATAAATTTATAATGTTTGTTTTTCTGTTTAGTTAATGATAATAAGAAAGTCTTCGGATCTGAAAAATAGACGGTTGAGTCAGATGTTAGAGCGCGGCATTCCTCCCATTTCTCGAGAAACTGTCGAGGATTCAAGGGGTAAAATAGATCCTTTTGGAAAAGAATATGAGACTGCAAGGTCTTATGTTCTCGCGAAATCTGCACGTTATTATTTAGTTTTTAATAATTAAAATGCAGAGGACAGAATCCGAATGAAAACCACCTCCGGGTTTTCGATCCTGAATCCTGCCAATATTAGTAGAAATGCAGAGGACAGGATTCGAACCTGCGAACTCACTAAGAGACAGGCCCTTTCACCCCAAAATTTTGGAGACCTGAAGCCTGCGCGTTTGACCACTTCGCTACCCCTGCATGATTTAATCTATTTGAATTAGGAGTATTAAAAGTTTATTGGGATTTGCGTTCCAAGAAAGTTTAGATTTCCACCGCGTCCCCGACCGCTACCCCAAGTTAATAATAAGATTCGTCGGGTTCGGCGAGTTTCAGGAATTTCTTTGAAAAGTTAATATAAAGTAGAAGTAATGAATTTTTTTAAAATTATCAAACATCAAAAATTATTTTGCAGATGGCTTCGCTTCTTCGGTTTCCTTCTGCTTGATCTTGTCTTCGAGTTCCAAACGCTCGATAAGTTCTTTGTATCTGTTTCTTATGGTAACTTCGGTTATTCCCGCAATGTCCGCGACTTCACGCTGCGTTTTCTTTTCGTCGTTCATCAAAGCTGCGACATATAAAGCCGCTGCGGAAATTCCTGCTGGACCGCGACCGGATGTGAGTTCTACATCTTCCGCTCTTTTGAGAATTTTGAGAGCATCGTTTTGGGTTTTCGGCGAGAGTTTCAAAACCGAAGCGAATCTTGAGATATAATCTTTAGGCGAGCTTTGTTTTATCTTTATTCCGAGTTTTCTTATTATGAATCTGTAAGTTCTTCCTATTTCTTTTCTTTCTACGTCGGAAGCGATTGCCATTTCATCCAACGTTCTTGGAATATTGTAGCTTCGGCAGGCGGTGTAAAGGCAGGCCGCGATTACGGATTCCATTGAGCGTCCGCGTACTAATCCTCTTTGCAAAACATAATTGTAAATTCTTGAGGCATCGTCACGGACAACATTCGGCAAGTTCAGATAAGACGCAATGACCCTAAGCTCCGCCATTGCCAACCTTAAGTTCCTCTCGATGGAAGTTGAAACTCTTTCCTGCCATTTTTTCAATCTTAAGAATTTTCTTGTCTGGCCAGGTTCTAATTTGTAAATATCGGAAATTTCTCCGACGTTGGTTATGAGGCCTTTGTCGAACTTCTGCATGCTTATTGGAGCGCCGCCGCGGCCTTTTTTTTCGCCTTTGTCGAATTTTCCTGCGAGGTCCGTTCCGGAATCGACCATTTCATCTTCAATGACGAGACCGCAGTCGTTGCAGATTACTTCGCCAAGCTGAGGATCGTGGGTAATATTCACGCTTCCGCATTCAGGACATTTTTTCACAAAAGCCATGTTATTTTTGTAAGATCTAATTTATGGGGCAAATCGAAGTTTTAGTTGAGGTTTATAAAGTTTTTGGCTTTATAAAGATTTCGGAAGTTATAGTCGGAAAAAGTAGTAACGCCGGTGACTACTGGAGAAAGAATTTGGGGCTTTTGGAAATTGTTAAAATCACCAGACTCCGTTTTTAGCTAATCTCTTGTAAGCGGCTCTTTCTTGTTTTTCTCTCGCTTCTCTTGCAGCCTCGACCTGATTTCCGTAGATTTCTTCAAATTCTGCATAAGCTGCATTAGTTCCGGGGTCTGTCTTTAGGTGATAAACTTCAATTTCCTTGAAGATATCTCTTAAGTCGACCATAGAATATAGTTGTTATTGAAGTTAAAAAATATTTCTTTTTTAGATTGCCTCGCTTCGCTCGCGATTAATTTAGCCCCGTCAAATTCGCTCACGATTTGAATTAAACTTAAAATTTGCCAAATCGTAAACACTCGCCAACGCTCCGCCTCTCCACGGCTCCATCCGAATTGATAATGGAATCCGCGGGAAGCTTAATGATTTTCAAAACTCTAACAAGAAATTGAAAATATGCGATAACTCTTATTTTGGAAATTATGAAATCTCAAAATTATTTCAAAAGAATCCCGTTGACAACGCCTTCCTGCGTCGGCCTGTTTGTTATTTTTGCTCTGCCTTTGTCTGTTTCGACGATTGTGCCTTTCGTTAAAACATTCTGTCTTGCGAGGAACCTGTTTGATGGAGTCTCAACAACGTTTTTTATCTCGGCTTTTGTCGATTTTCCGTTTACAACTAAATTGATAGACTTTGCTTTAAGCATGAAAACTTTTCTGTTTCCGCCGGCGGCACGCTCACTTTTTCTCTTGTCGTCGCCAAGCTTTGTGATTATTCTCTGGCCCGCTCTTTCGTAGAGTTTCTTTTTTCTCTGAGGCTGATATTTTCCGCCTGTCTTTTTTCTTCCGAGGTTCATGAATTAATTGTCAGTTTTTGATTTAAATAACTTTCTAATGAGATGAATTTGGATTCAACCTTTTGTCCCCACCCGCCGCACCCAAAATTGATAATGAAATTCTCGGAATTTGCCAGATAAAAGAAACGATTTCATCAATCTTGAAAAACTTTAAATCAACATTTCCCGCAATAGAAATGTTTATAAATTATTCAGCAACTGATAGATTATGGTTAA
>CAYREP010000008.1:0-730 GCA_964423375.1 Candidatus Woesearchaeota archaeon
TTCCTTGCAGTTCTGGCGGTGGTGATGTTCTTCTGGATTTGGTATGTTAAGTAAAATTAGATTTTGATGATTCGGGAAACAACAACACCCAATAACACAGGATATACCAAAACAAGGAGAATAAGTGTGTCCAAGATTATCCAACGAAGACGGTCTTTTCTTTTGTAAACAAGATCATTGATCAATGGAGAAACCAAGCTGGCTAAGAAAATAGACAAAGTCATAAAAAAACTTTGATATAGGATCAAATTATAATCCGTATTCACAAATCTATAACGCCTTCTTTTGTGAGAGCCGCGAAGCGAATTCCTACGGGCGTGTTAATCAGCGCGGAGATGAGCGCCATGTGTTCTTTTCCGTCGCCGGATGCTATGCTCAAGGCAACTTCGGTTCCGGAGATTTTTCCCTTGAGTTTCTGCATGAATTCGTCGCGGAGATCTTTGATTTTCTTTTTCAGGTCAACCTTGATGAATTCTGTTATCTCCTGTTTTTCCAAAACCTGAAATTGTTTTCCAAAATCATCGCCAAGAAGAATTATCTTATCCCAGTCGCCGAACTTCATAAGGCCGGAAATTTGCGCCCAGCTTCCTTCGCCTGAAGACAATAATGCTATTAGTTCCATTTAAGCAGCTAAGCCCTCCAGCGCAAGTGAATTAAAGATAGGATCATAAGATTCTCTAAATGCTGTAGACCAAGAATCCTTTTCTTCTTCAGAGAGTCTTGGATCATC
>CAYREP010000008.1:740-13269 GCA_964423375.1 Candidatus Woesearchaeota archaeon
AGAACAAATGTTGAACCTCAATAATTCAATTATCAAGTTTTAGATTAAGTTGGGGGGGGGGACTTTCTTTCAGGGGAAAGCAAAGCGAATAATTTATAAATCCAAAAAATCTGAGAATTTCAGCCGATTGAACCATATCGGAGCAGGATAGATTCTATGTCTGCTGCGCATAAGATGGGAGGCAAATAAACCACTAAGTTGAAAATGGTAGAAATTGAACAAGAGTTGAAAAAAGCTCTCGAAGAACTTAGAAAAGACAAAGAAAGAAAATTCGATCAGACAGTCGACTTAATTGTAAATCTGCAAAAGTTTGACCCTAGAAAAGAATCTGTTAATTTTTTCATAACCGTTCCGCACAAAGTCAAGGAAAAGAAGATATGCGGGTTCCTTACTATAAAAGATAAGGGAGTCGATACGATAACCGAAGAGGAATTCCGAATATATTCGGATAAAAAGAAACTCAAGAACCTTGAAAAAAGATACGACTTTTTCATCGCACAGGCAATGCTAATGCCAAAGGTCGCTACAACTTTCGGCCGTGTTCTCGGGCCTTCCGGAAAAATGCCATCGCCGCAGCTCGGGATAATCCCTGAAGCGGATGAAAAGATAATCTCTGAGCTTAAAGAGAGAATAAATCAAAGCCTTAGGATCAGAGCGAAAGAAGCGAGCATAAAAGTAGGAATAGGAAAACAGAGCATGAAAGACGAAGAGCTTATCGAAAACATGATAGCGGTTTACAATTCTCTCCTGAAGAATTTGTCAAAAGGAATCGACAATATAAAAAATCTTGAGTTGAAATTCACAATGACTAAACCTCAAAAAATCAAGCTTAAATAATTTCAAATGGAAAAGCATACAGCCCACGTTTCAAAGAAAAAGATTGCAGCAGTGAAAGAACTTAAAGATTTGCTTAAAGAGAAAAGGACTTTATTGATAGCTTCGATAAAGAACATCCCTGCATCGCAGTTTCAGGAAATTTCGAAGAGACTTAGGGGCACGGTAGTTATCAGAGTTCCAAAGAAAAATCTTACAAAGATGGTTCTTGAGTCTGCAAATAACGATGAGTTGAAAAAGATCGAAGAGAAAATAGGGGACAGTATTGCCGTTGTTTTTTCGAATTCCGATCCTTTTGATCTGGCTGCAGATTTCATTCAGGGAAAAATTCCTGCGAAAGCAAAAGCAGGGCAGGTTGCAACCGAAGATATCGAGATTCCGGCAGGGCCAACAGACCTTCCTCCGGGGCCTGCAATTTCCGAACTTGGGGCTCTCGGAATCCAGGTCCAGATGGAGAAAGGGAAAATCTCCATTAAACAAGCGAAAGTCGTCGCGAAAGCCGGAGAAAAAATTTCCAAGGGCGCAGCAGAAATGTTGGGAAAGCTTGACATCAAACCATTCAAGATTGGATTTATTCCTCTCGCAGCTTATGACATCAAGGAAAACAAATTGTATCTTGAAATAAAGATAGATCTGGAAGAAGCTGTTTTGGATTTGAAGGCAAAATACGCGAAAGCGCTTGCGCTCGCAGTTCAGCGCGGATACGCTTCAGAAGATACGATTAGTTTGCTTCTTGGAAAAGCAGCTGCGCAAGCCGGAAGAATAAACAGAATCATGACCGGCGAGCCGGAACCTGAAGCCGCGCCTGTCGCGCAAAGCGCTGAAACTCAACCGGAAGTAAAAGAAGAGAAGGAGGAACATGCAAGCGCATCAGAAGGCCTTGCAAGTTTATTCGGATAAAATGGAAAAAACACTAACTATTTACAATGTTCCGGGATTAGGGAGAATGGAAATAGTGGCAAATAGACAGGATCTCGGGAGTTATAGTGGTTTTAGAGGAAAGATACACGGAGCGTATGTTGGAAGTGTTTGTTACGAAGATGATTTGGTGGCGAAGAGTGAAGTTATCCAGAGAGGATTGGAACTATTGGGAATAAAAATGGAAGAGATAATGGAGCATCCAGAAAAAAATCATGTTAGCGGAGATATTGGCAAAGGAATTACTTTTTTTAATAGACTGAATGAGGAAATTTACCGTGTTAGAAAAGGAAAAGAAGCTCAACTAAAAAATAAATTGAGAGGAGCAAAATAATGGAGTACGTATATGCAGCTCTTTTGTTGCACAAGCTTGGACAGGAAGTCAGCGAAGACAATTTGAAAAAAGTTGTTTCGGCTTCCGGAAGCGAAGTTGACGAAGCCAAGATCAAATCTTTGGTTGCAAGCCTTAAAGGCGTCGACATAGATAAAGAGCTTGAAAATGCAAGTCTTGTTGCAAGCGCGCCTGCAGCTTCTGCGAATGCCGGAGCAGCGCCAGCAGCAAAGAAAGAAGAGCCTAAGGAAGAGAAACACGAAAGCGCGGCAGAAGGCCTGTCTGCACTGTTTGGTTAAATTTATTTTTAAACAGGCAGGCTATTATTTTTAGTGGGAACACTTACAGATGGATAAAACGACCATTCTTAAGGCAGCGTCGGCAGTTTCTATCATTGCCATACTTTTCACGCCGCTTGGCTCCGGGTATTGGAAGATTTTGCTTTTTTTCGGAGCGGTATTTGGGATTTTTTGGTTTGTAAAAAGTTAAAAATGGGTTTTCTTTTAGAAAAAGAAAAGCTACATTGTAAAAGAAAACTAAAAATGCCTCAGTAGCTCACGAGGGGCACATCCCCTTACGGTAACCCTTAGCTTTAAAACTTCGGTTTTATTCGCTACTGAGAATTAATAAACATAAACGCCTCAGTAGCTCAGTGGCAGAGCACTTGCTTCGTAAGAAAGCCAAAAGGCTTTCATTCTCCGTTTCGGGGAAACCGGGAAAGCAAGGGGTCGCAGGTTCAAATCCTGTCTGAGGCTTTTTTGCAGAAAATCTCCAGTAAAAATATAAAGGCTAATTTTTTTCAAACTTAACTTGTCTTTGAAAAAGAGATTGAGTTAAAAGAGAAAATGTGGAGCCTTTACAAAAATTCTGAAGAACTGAAACCCCTGACATTCAGCAATGGCAAGACACAGGAAGACGTCGTCGAGGAAGCGCTGAAGCTGATAAACGAAGGAACAAAAGTCATTTTCATAAAAGGGATGTGCGGCACCGGGAAAAGCGCTATTGCGTTGAACATTGCAAGAAGATTGGGAAAGACTTCCATTGTCGTGCCGGGGAAAAATCTGCAAAGCCAGTACAAGCGAGATTATGAAAACGAGAAATACCTTCTGAAAGACAACAAAGAAAAACTCAAGATAAGTATCATAACAGGAAGAAACAATCACGAGTGCGCGTTCATAAAAACGAACGAATCCGCAATTCCCCAGATAAGAAAGGAAGTCAATTCGAGGCTGAATGATATTTTCCAGTTCAGCAGGGAACAAATTGAAGACCAAAAAAAGAAAGATCGATCTGCGGACAACTGGGAACTTCCGTGCAAAATTGACATAAAAGAAAGAAACTTCAGGAAGATAAAAGAATATCTGAAACAGAACAAGCATATCAATCCTTCTAATATTTTGGATATAAAAGACGTGAAGCGCCTGCCCTTGGCAAGCGTCTGCCCTTATTGGTCGCCGGTTCTTCCCGAAATTTATGAGCCAAAGAATCTGGATCATGTTAAAACTAGAAGTTACATGGGACTGGATAACACAAAATTTATTCTCTATCAAAGAAAGCCGGGATGCAGTTTTTACGAACAATTCAATTCTTATATAGATTCGGATGTTATAGTTTTCAATTCTCTGAAATACAAACTTGAATCCGCGCTGAACCGAAAGCCGCAGACTGAAGCAGAGATTATAGATGAGTGCGACGAGTTTCTGGATAGTTTCACGAATGAAAGGCATATCAATCTCGATTGGATGCAGAATTCGCTTATACAATTTCTGGGGACAAAAGATTCGCATCATGGAATTGTCGAGGAACTGAGCAAAGTGATTAGTTATATAAAAACCAATGGCGAGGCCAATAACGCGGTGCTTTCAAGAGGAGTCATTCCTTTGAAAAGGACAGGGATTTATGATATCATAAAAATACTGAATGATGAAAAAGAATTCACCGAGGAGATCGACGAAGAAAGCTACTTGTTCGAAGTGAAGGAAACGGCGAAGATGTTCGGTGAATTCCTGGATGAGACTTATGTTCTATTTTCAAGGAAAGAAAATAACCTAACGGCTACGGTTGTAACTACAAATCTTTCCAAGAAATTTCAGGAGATGGTGAAGAAAAACAAAATTATAATTCTCATGTCCGGGACGCTGCATTCCGAAATGATCTTGAAAGACATTTTCGGCCTGGAAGATTTTCAGATAATAAATGCGGAGACTATACAGCCAGGGACAATTGACATTATAAAAACGGGCAAGGAATTCGATTGCAAGTACGAAAATCTGAAGAATCGCAGAGAGGATTATCTGAAAGCGCTGGACAAATGCGTGGAGGCTGCGAAGAAACCGACGTTGATTCATGTGAGCGCTTTTTCGGATTTGCCGAACGAATATGAAATAGATAGATACAATTTGAATTATTTAACGAGCCGCGACGAACTTCGAGAAAAGCAGCGCGAAGACAAAAACGGCCGAGACATAGAACACTTCAAGGACGGAAAGGCTGAAATACTCTTCACGACGCGCTGCGCGCGCGGCGTGGACTTTCCCGGAGAGCAATGCAACAGCATAGTCTTCACAAAATATCCGAACCCAAGCCCCGAGGAGCCATTCTGGAAAATCCTTCGGCTGACAAATCCGGACCAATATTGGGAATTCTACCGAGACAAGTCAAAGCGCGAGCTTTTGCAGAAAGTTTACCGCGGCCTGCGCTTCAAAGAGGATCATGTTTATTTGTTGAGTCCTGACGTGAGAGTTTTGAGGGAGTTTGAAAAATAAAAAGGTTTTAGTATAACCAATTTTAATATTTTGTGTGGGAAAGTTAATACTCTTCATAGGCCTGGCGATTTTTTTAGTTAGTGTTGGATTTGTTGCTTCTTCGCCTACATTGCCAAATGTTTCAGGGATTAGTGTTTCTTATGATAATGCAAAATCATACACTCCTTCGCAAGCAGAAATAGATTGTCAGAATAATGGAGGGTGTTTTGATAACAAAACCAACAGATGTTATTCTATAGGTTATGTAAGAAAGGGTACTTTTTGCAAAGAAGACGGAATAACTTATGGGTATGTACTTCACAAATCTGGATTTGTAAATCAATCTTCCGAAGGTCAAAATTGCACTCAAAATTATGAATGCAATACAAATCTTTGTTCTAATAATGTTTGCGTGAATCTTACTAAGATACAATCTGAAAATAATTTCGCAGATAATTCAAGCGCCAATGCTGTTAATAATTCTGTAGAAAATATTTCTGCAAATTCTAATAAGACTTTAATGACCGGAGAGGTCGTAAATACTCAAAATGAAAATTTTCTTAGTAAAGTTTTATTATTTTTCAAAAAAATATTTGGATTATAATTTCTATTAATCAATAACTTTTCGCGAAAGCGTCAGTTTTTCCGTTTGCCAATATTTGTTGAAAAATCTCCACGCAGAACAGTAAACATCCGAATTGTAAGGAAAGTTGATAAAATTGCCATTCTCATACTTTAATCTTACAACCGGTTCGTCATTTCCTTCTGGATCGAGAATGAAATCCCGAGAGAGCTCTATCGGAAAATTTCTGTGCCTTGAATCGCGTTTCAGCCATTCCAATAGAGTGTCTTCCATAAACTTTTATTCCGGATTTTAAAAAACGCCGACACCAGGAATCGAACCTGGATGCCGTAAAGGCCCTGGGTATCTGGCACAACCATGGTCGCAGGAAATTGTAAAAACCCGCTGGTGGTTTTGCGCTCAAACCAGGTGGAATACCATTCTCCGCATGTCGGCTTAAGTTAATGATTCAGAAGACAATTTTAAAGTTTACTATAGTAAGAGATTGCAATAATTCTTAAAAAGGATTATCTCATTTTTCCTTCATGGGCGAAGAAGAAATAAGAAATCATGTGGAAAGTCTTATTAATTTAACAAAAAGTTCTCCGGCAAATAGAACCCCCGAAAAATCAGGAGGATTTTTGACGATATATTATGGTTTTTCTGGAAGTGCATTGACATTAAGTGTCGGAGATTATGATTCCGAAAAGAGGGGCAAGTACCATAATTTCTCTTTAGAAAAAGCGTACAGGTTATATGCAGATTGGTGGAGGAATCCCGAAGCTGTTTCCAGTTGGCAGACGCGTCAACCTGATTTAAACAGATATGGAGGTGCGGTTTTATTTTCCCCATCTCCCCTTTCCAATAACATTAATATTGTATCTTTTTCGGGTCTCAGTGAGCATGCAGATGAAGCAGTCTCTCTAGCATTGGGGAGATTCTACATTCCATTTCCACAAACAGAAGGTTTAGTTAAGGCGGTTGTAAGTGCGTCGAATAATCAAATTTTCCGAGATATCTCAATGAAGATTAGTCAAGATTAACTTTTCCCGAACAACTTTTTCCAGAAAGAACTTCTGCTTGGAGAGCCTTTTATGTTTTTGGATTTTACAAGATTGTTATTCTCATCGTAGAGCTGATAAGTAATCTTCGGCCGTTCAGATTCTTTTCGTTTTGCTTCCTGAACTTTATGCTCAGATTCAATTTCTTTTATTGCCTGGTTCATGGCCCGGTCAACAGTGGTTCGGGGGTATCCCTGATTTATCAAAGCCCATCTTAGGGAATCTTCCTTGTATTCTTTAGAAAGGTTTTTCTTTATGTGGCTTACCAGCTCACTTATATCTACCATGAAGAAATCTAGAATGAGAAGTTTAAAAATTTAGTTAATTTCTGATTACCTGCCGGTCACAATTCCGGAAAGTTTTTTGTTCTTATAAATTTCCAGAAAGATTATCAGGTACGCTATTATCAGAGGCCCAAGCACAATTCCCATGACCCCGAATAAGATTAATCCTCCGATCATCCCTATAAGAACCAGAAGCGAATTCATTTTTATCCTTCTGGAGACAAGCACCGGCCTCAGGAAGTTGTCAATAATCGAAGAGGCTATTCCGAATATAGTAACTCCAATCGCAGAGAAACTGTTCCCTGAAACAAGCAGGTAAATCGCCACGGGAACCCATACCAAGACCGGACCGATTATAGGGAGAATTCCTGCCGCTATAGCAAGTATCATTAAAAGCAGTGGATTCGAAACGCCGAACAGGAAGAAACCGGTTCCGGCAAGAAGTCCCTGGATCAAACCGATGATAACCTGACCGTAGAGAACCGAAGAAGTAACATCCCTTGTAGCTTTTATCAATCTCTCGCAAACTTCTTTTGGAAAAGGCAGAACACTGCGAACATATTCCATAAATTCAACCTTATCCCTAAGAACAAAGAAGAATGTGAACAATACGACTGTGAACTGCAATGCCATGTTGGGAAGATTAACAAGGAAATCAGACAGGGAATTTACCATTCCGGTGGTTATTCTCGTCACAAAAGAATGGACCATTGAATCCACCTGAGCGGAAAGTTCAGAAGAAGAGAATGCGGAAAAAAGATTCTTTAACGGAGTTACTAAATCTATTTGTTGCGCGAGAGTGAATAATTTTATTGTTTCGCTTATTATTGAAGGCATCAAAAATGCGAGAGGCAGAACTACAATTAAACTCAACAAGACAGTGATTAATGATGCAGAAAGATTTTTTGACTTTATTTTTTTGTGAACCAAATTGTAAAGAGGGGCGAAGATAAAGACCAGAAGGAATCCGAAGATGATCGCCATCAATATCGGCTTCAGCAAAAGAAAAGACAATACCGCGAGTATCGCCAAGATAATTGCCGCCGCAAATTTATTGAAAAAATTATCTTCCATTTCTCTTTTTGGTTTAAGGGCTTTCAAATTTATAAAGGTTTTTAAGGATTCGAAAATCTTGGAAGATAAATTTAAAAGACGAAAATTACAATAGGACTTATGAATTTCATAGAAAAGATCTTCAAAAAAGAGTGCGACGATTCCGTTCACCTGCAGCTGATAAGATATGGCAAAGGCGATTACAAGGGACGGGCTCCGATAAGCATCGCAAAGACTTCGAAAGTAAAACTGAAATCGGGTTTCGAGTTCGCGAATGATTTTGTTTCTTTTGCCGCAGGATTAGATGATTTGAAATTTGATGGATTTATTTGGAGCAAAAATCCCTTGGAGGGTGTTGACCTGCAAGGACAAAAGAAGACGGGCAAGTGGGTTTACGAAGTTGCGGATTTGAGTTCAGAAGAGGTTAAAAAAATCGGAGACCAAGCGTATTACTTGTTGTTGAATTGCGATGAAAAAGGCGTAAAGTTGAAGATAAAAAAGAAACTTCCTAAGCCAGGAAAGGACGAAGAAAAGATAGATGACAAATTCTGCCAAATGGAAATAGATGCAGACAAATTCGAAAAAGCTAGGTCTGATTTCTTTTGGGATATCGGAGAATGCAAAAAGGCGAGCGCAGTTCATGAATTTATAATTCGCGGAATCGAGATTCCTGCGGAGCTGAGGGATTCTAAAGATTTCGCTTTGGTTAGGGAGAAATCTAAGCGCGTCGGAAAGTTAATTCGGCACATTAAGATAGATAATTCCGAAAAAGAAGAAAGTGTTGATTTTGAAGCTTAAGTCGGATGAAAAGTTCCGAAGATTTATTAAGACCCACGTTTTCTTACAAATATTCTAATAAGGAGGTGTAAAATGGGAGAAATGAAAGATCTTCTGAAACAAGCGAACGATTCTTTGGGCAGATTCGGAAAAGAATTTCCAAAGCAAATGCAGGGTTTCGCGGGTTTTATGGAAGCGGTTGAAACGCCGGGAGCTTTGGACGGAAAACAGAAAGAGCTTATCGCTGTTGCGCTTTCGGTTACCGCGCATTGCCATTGGTGCATCGCATATCATGTCAACGGAGCCCTGAAGGCCGGAGCGACCAGAGAAGAAATCATGGAGTCTGCTTGGGTTGCTGTCTTGATGGGCGGCGGGCCTGCTGCGATGTATATGCAGCTTGTTGAAGAAGCATTAGATGATTTTGCAGGATCTGCAAAGCCGGCAACAGAGAAGAAGAAGTAATTTTTTATTTTTGTTTTTTTCTTTTCCTTGGTTTTCTTGAAACTTGAATTTTCATATAAGGAACTCCTTAGAATTAAAGTTATCAAAAAGCTTTAAAAAGCCAAATTTGATAGTATTGAAACATTCCAGGGTAGGACAAAATGAGATCCGCATCATTCGTAAATATACAAAATGCCAACAGCAAGATCACCAAGAAAAGGAAGTTTACAATTTTGGCCCAGAAAAAGGGCGGAAAAGTTTTTGCCTAGAGTGAACTGGAACACGCTCAAAGACAAGTCGGGTTCTGCAAAGGGCCTGAAAGGTTTCATCGCTTACAAGGCGGGAATGGTTTCGGGTTATGTTCTTGATAATACTCCTGATTCTATGACGAAAGGAAAGAGGATAGTGATTCCGCTGACGATTCTTGAATGCCCAAAGGCGAAAATATTTTCTGTTAGATTTTACAAAAACAACCAGCCCGTTAAGGAAATAGTTTCGAAGAACTTGGACAAGGAATTGAAAAAAGTCCTGAAAATTCCAAAGAAGGATACCGGAAGCATTGATTCAATTCCAAGAGAAAGTTACGATGACGTTAAAGTTATAATTTATTCTGTTGCAAAGCAGACGGGGATAAAGAAAACTCCGGACCTTAGCGAAATCGACGTTGTCGGAAATCTGGATGAGAAGCTTAATTTTATCAAAGAAAATCTCAACAAGGAACTTTCAGCCTTGGATGTTTTTGAAAAGGGAAAATGCGTCGATGTCCGTGGCCTGACAAAAGGGAAAGGATTGCAGGGGCCTGTCAAAAGATTCGGGATCACGCTCAAAGTCCACAAGTCTGAAAAAGGGCAGAGAAATCCGGGAAGCCTTGGACCTTGGAATCCTTCGAGAGTTACTTTCCGCGCTCCGCAGGCAGGACAAATGGGACTTTATTCGAGAATCGCTTACAACCTCAACATAATCGACGCGGGAAATTCTCAAGGAGAAAATGTTCATGCCCTTTTGAAGAACATAAAAAATTTCGGAAATATCAAGACAGATTATATTCTTGTCCGCGGTTCTGTTCAGGGACCTGCAAAAAGGCAATTGCTTTTGACAGCGCCATTCAGACCAACTAAAAAACAAAACAAAAAAGCTTTGCAGCTTTTGGAATTGAGATAAAATGAAGGCACAAATTTTAGACATTAAAGGAAACAAGGTTAAGGATTTTGAAATTCCAAAGTTTTTTTCCGCTAAAATCAGGGAAGATATAGTTTCGAAAGTTCTTGAAGCTATGAAAAAAACTCAACCCTATGCGCCTTCGCCTGTTGCGGGAAAACAGCATGCGGCCAAGGGAAAAGTCAAGCACCTTAGGCACGTTTGGAGAAGCGGTTACGGCCGTGGCGGAAGCAGAGTCCCAAGAAAAATATTTTCTAGAAGGGGAAGCCAGTTCAATTGGGAAGCGGCGGAAATTCCTTTCGCAAGAGGCGGTATGAGGGCGCACCCTCCAAAAGTCATTGCGATGTTGAACACTCCAAGAGTAAACAAAAAAGAAATGAAAATCGCAATGCTTTCTGCGCTAAGTTCAACTGCTAACGGAAAAGAAATAGCTAAGAGATATTCAAGCCTAGAAGGCAAAAAAGTTGAGAACGTTCCATTCATAGTTTCCGAAATCAACATGGCAAGAGCAAAAGACCTTATCGCCGGAATGAAAAAAATTCTTGGAGAGGATTTGTTTGAAGTCGGCATACAAAAAAGACAAGTCCGGAACGGAAAAGGAAAAGCCCGCGGCAGAAAGTACAAGAAGAATGCCGGACTTTTGATTGTGCTTGGCGCAGACGAAAAGCTGAAGACAAACGCATTCGACGTCAAAAACGCCAGAGAAGTAAGCGTTTCCGATTTGGCAAAAGGCGGACTTGGAAGATTGGTGGTTTATACCGAAAAAGCAATCAATGAATTAAACGCGAGAGTCGGGAAACAATAATGGCGGAAAAAAAAGAAACGAAGGAAAAGGCAGTGAAAAAAGTTGAGAAGAAAGTCGACAAAAAGCAGGCTAAAACTGAAAAGGTAAAAGCAGCTAAGGAAGTTAAAGTCCAAAAAGTTAAACCTGAAAAGAAAATGGAAAAACCAAAAGCAGAGAAACCAGTTAAAGAAAACAAAGTTTCGGCAGAGAAAAACATCGAGATGATTCACGTAAAGCCAATGATCACAGAAAAAGCAGTCATGCTAATCGAATCGCAAAATGTGCTTACGGTAGAAACGACCATGAATGTGCGAAGAGACGAAATCAAGAGAGAAATCGAAGAAATTTTTGATGTGAAAGTTGATGATGTTAGAACGCTGATAAGGAACGGAAAGAAATACGCTTACGTTAAATTAAATCCAAAGAACCTTGCAATAGACATTGCAACGAAGCTGGGAATGATATAAAATGGGAAAAAGAATAATTTCGCAGGCAAGGGGGCACGGAAGTTCGAGATACCGGGTAAAGAAACAGGCATTCAGATACAAGCTGCAGTTTCCTACGAACCTTGAAGGCGAAGGAGAAGTTGTGAGACTTTTCAACTCCGTGGCTCACTCGGCGCCATTGGCGAAGATAAAATATGTCAGGGGATTTTTTTACATTCCGGCTTTCAAGGGAATGGTGGAAGGACAGAAAATCAATTTCGACAAGAAAGACAAAATCAGCAACGGAGACATTTTAAAGCTGAAAGACGTTCCGTTGAAAACGCAGGTTTATTGCGTCGAATCGAGGCCGAACGACGGCGGGATTTTTGTAAAGACTGCAGGAAGTTCTGCGACTGCAGTCAGGACAATCAGCGGAAAAATTTCATTAGCGATGCCTTCGAAAAAAGAAAAGCCGTTCAATGCCGAATGCCGCGCAATTGTCGGAACTGTCGCAGGCTCGGGAAGATTGGACAAGCCAATCGTGAAAGCAGGAAAGAACCATTATATTAAGAGAGCAAAAGGCGGAAGAGTCTGGCCCCGTACATCTGCTCTTAAAGTAAACGCGGTCGACCACCCATTCGGATCCGGTAGAGGAAAGAATCCTAAGAGCAAGATTGCAAAGAGGAACGCTCCTCGCGGAAGAAGAGTAGGTTTATTAAGACCAAAGAGAACAGGACATAGAAACTAAGATGACAACACAAACAAAACCAAAAACACAGGAATTAGAGAGCAAGACAGATCTCTTGTTATTGCTAAAGGGAGATTTTGTTAATATAAATATTCTGGATTATGATGGAATAGCGAAGTATCTTGGAGAAGGTCCAGTTCAAGGTTATTTTAACTTTAGATCAGTAGAAGAGAAAGGGCAAAAGTATCATTATTATCCTGTAAGGTTTGATGACGCATTGATTGTAAATAATAAAATCAAGAGTGTAATTATATAAAAATGGAAGAAGAAATACACGCAAAGAAGAAAGAAATCAAATTCAGGGGAAAAACTGTAGAAGAACTTCAGACACTTGAAGTTAGGGAGTTCGCGCAGCTTTTGAAGTCGAGACAGAGAAGGGCGGCGTTGAGGCAGTTCCATGAAATAGAGA
>CAYREP010000009.1:0-13117 GCA_964423375.1 Candidatus Woesearchaeota archaeon
ATTATAAAATACATGAACGGCAGGGAAAACATCACGCAAAAAGTCACGACCATGATGCCGGAATATTTTGAAAGAATTTGGTCCCCTGAAAAAAACCAGTGCACGAGCAAAAGCGAAAGCGAGGCGTAAATAAGGCCTATGAAAAACATTTCCCAAGGTTTCCTTTCCGCCTTTTTTGGGTTTATCAAAGATTCCAGCATTACGCATAAAGCAGAATCCAATTTTTAAACTTTACAATTTCACTCGCCTTTTTTGTCCGGCCCGTTTTGGTATTCCTGAATCATGCCCATGAACTCGCCGTTCATTGTTTCAAGATTATCTTTCAGTTCTTTCTCCACTTCTTTAAGTTTTTTTACCTGTTCATCTATCATCTTCTTGGTGTCTGAGACATTTCTGTTCACAAAATTATTTTCTCCTACATTGACTGTCAGTTCGTCTGAAACTATCTTTGCCTTGACATAAATGCCTTTTCCTATTTGTGCGAGAATTTCCTTGCCCGCAGAATTCGGGATTTCATCAAGTCCGGAATTCAGAGATTCAAGTTCTGCTATTCCTTGAGCGACAGCTTCCATCTGTTGCTGAAGTTGCCGCATTTGTTGTTCCATCATCTGAAGCCTGAAGATTATTTCCTGCTGTTCCATGAAAAAAAGAAGTTTGGAGAGTTTTAAAATTATCGAAAATCTGAGTTAAACAACCTTAAACACTTTTCTCAATACCATGCTGAAAATAAGTGTGAACACGAGGTAAAACCAAAACCAGCTCATGAAGTCGAAGAACATCGGGTTTACAACCAGCGTGTATCCCGTCCCGGCAGTGAAAAGGTCGCTGAACCACCTGAATAAAAGTATGAACGGAATTCCGGTATACATTATCGGCCGCGTGCTCAGTTTCATGCTCTTGCTCATGATATCCATCTGCTTCTTGTTGAGTTCAGCCATTTTTTCAGGATGCTCTCTGACGGATTTCATTTCTTCTTGCATCTTCTTTTGTTCCGCCCTTATCTCTTTCAATGTCTTTTGATCAGTCCCATATTTTTGTGCGAGGATTGAAATAACTGAAATCAACAGGACAAGAATCAACATTCCTATAGTAAGGTTCCATTTCAGGAGAAATCCCAGGCTCGGATCAAGAACGTAATGGACTCCTTTTTGAAGGAACGGCAATTGGTTCCAAAGGAACGCAATCAGCAGGGAGAAAATCATTACGAAAATCAGAGGTTTATAACTTCCTTCTTTGTTCATTTTCTCAAGTAAAAAGTGAAGATTTTAATTCCCATTTTTTAACGAATCAATTTTATTTTATATGTCTATCTATTTGTTCACAAATCTTCCCAGAGAGGGATTGATCGCTTCAGGATGTTGCTGCGCGATGTTTTGGTAAAACTGATTTGCAATCATGATCACCAGCAAGATGGAAGTTCCTGAAACCAAAGCTCCCATAAGGTCTGTAAGTGCCGCAAGCAATCCTATTGCTATTCCTCCCATTACTGTAAGGGGCATGATATATCGGTCCAAGATTGTCTCCAGAACCCTCTGGTCTTGTCTGAATCCTGAAATCTGCAGGCCTGATGCGGCAATCTTGTGTGCGACTGCTTTCGCGTCCATCTGTGAGGTCTTCACCCAGAAGACTGCAAACAGCGTCGAGAACGCCATAAAGAATATTGCGTGAACGATCCCCTGGATTATGTAGGAAGGAAGGAAGCCTCCTCTTATCAGCAAGTCCAACAAATTGGTGTAACCTATCCAAAAAGCCAATCCGGAAACCGCCTGGCCATTGACAAAATGCCCCAGGAAACTGAAATGCGACGCAAACTGGGCAAGGGCGCTGCAGCTTCCCGCTGCGCATGTCGTAGCCGCGGTTTCAAAAATTCCTCCAAAGAGTTGGACATTTGCAACCAGCGCCGCAGTAAGGATAACCGGTATAACCGAAGCATAGAAGAAAGATAATGGCCATTTGTATGTAACCATGTTTCCTCTTATCAGGTTCCTATTCCCGTAAGACAGCGGAATCTCAACTTTTAGGCTCTGCGCCCAGACTATCAGCAAAAAGATTCCAATCGTTACCGCAATGGCGGCGGCGGCTGAAACAAGCTCGGTGTTTTGCCTCGTTATTATCGACTGTATCAATACAAGAATTTTACCCGAACACGCAGTGCCCGAAAAGTTTGTGAGGCAATTGTTCCCTGATTGGTCTATGAACTGCAACGAGCTGGTTATAATTCTCCAGGAAACTCCCGCCGCGATGAACATGCTGATTCCCGAGCCGAGTCCCCATTTGGTCATCAAATCGTCCATATAATAAATCGCAATTCCCCCGAGGATAAGCTGCAAAATCACAAGCCACGCAAAACCGCTTTGTGCCTGAAGACCTTGCATTAAAACATAAACCAACGCTTCGAAAACTATGAAGAATAGCACAAGTATCTTTTGGAGCCCCTGGAAAAACTTTCTTCCCTCCGCAGTTGTCGTGTCTATCTTCAGGATTTCAACTCCCGTAAGAAGCTGCAGGATTACCGAAGCCATGACGATTGGTGCGATACCAAGAGAGATTATGCTTCCGAAGTTGGTTCCAAGTATTATGGCGAGATATTGGAACCGCGAGAGCGCATTTTGCGACAATCCAAAAAGCGGAATGTTTGCAAGAATAAAAAATGAAACAAGAACGATAAGCGTCCATTTAAGTTTCTCCTTGAATCCGAGCTTTCCTTCCGGCTGCTTTACTTCAGGTATAAATTTTAGGATGTTTCTGAAATCCATGTTTCACATAATAAAAGTCAGTTTTTAAAGTCTGCGACCTCGCCGCGATGTTCTTCGAAACGCGAGAAATTAGATCCTGATTTCATAAAAATCATTCGGAATCTTTTTCTTCTTTTTTGCCTGCAACTATTGCTTCTCCGCCCGCGCCTTTGATTTTTTCTTCCGCCTGCTTGGAGAAAGATTTTGCCTTTATTATGAATTTGTTTTTCAAATCGCCGGTTCCGAGGATTTTATAGCTTTCCAGATTCAACTCGAATCCTTTTGCGGTTTTCTTTGCGATTCCCGATTTTTCTAAATTTGAAAGATTTGCTTCAATATCTTGAAGATTGATTCTGTCTGATTTGTCTTTCGCGGTTCCGAGACTTGTAACTCCTTTCTTTCCGAAATAATTATTTCCGTAAAGTTTTATGACAAGAGATTTTTTCTGGTCGCCGCGCTTTCCTGTTCCTGCCATTCCGCTTCCGCCGCGCTGTCCGGACTTCCTCGCCATCTTTCTCGCGCCATGGCCGTAAGTTCCCATTTTCTTTCCGCGGTATTTTCCTGTTTTCTTCTTAGCGTGTGTTTTTATCATTTTATGCTGTTGCCTCCGCTAATTTTGCAGCTCTCCTTTCGTCGTATTTTTTGCTTTTTTCTTCCACTCCTGCTTCAGTTATTGCAAAATCCAATTCTTTTGTTAACATTGAATACAAACCAGTTAATTCCAACACTTGGCGGTCAAATTCTGAAACATCCACCCCCAAGCTAACTGCATTGTTCCTTACATTTCTATACATTTGTATCCTGTGTATGGCTTGTCGATCCCATCCCATTTTGTAAGTTCCATAGTTTTTCATATCGTTTATTGGAAGTCTACACCAATACACAGCATCTGTCAATTTACCTCTAACAGATTCTTCGCCGATTTCAGCCAATCTTGCGATATCTTTTTTTATCATAACATCCTCTCCAACAATAAATTTATTTTATCCTTGTGATTTCCCAAAACGCCTTTGCCGACGCCAAAGTGTTTCTTGCTTTCTATTCCTTTCCTTGGCGGATGCAGGGCAAAGAATGGCTTGATGTTCAAATCCTGAAGTTTCTTTCCTGCCGCAATCTCTTTTGCTGCGGCTTTGAAGTCAACTTTCTTTTTCTTGTCGATTGGCTTTCCGCGCGCTTCAAGTAATTTTTCGAACATTTCTTCGCTTATTTCGCCGTAAGCTACAAGGTCTTTGACTTTCTTTATCATTCCCAACGTTTCTTTTTCCGGTTTAGCGAATACTACGCAGGAATACTTTTTTCGAAGTCTAAGTCTATTAAATGTTTCTTCCATGTCTTTCTTCATGTTTACTTCTCCTCTTATTCTTATTACTACTATCATTTCTTAACCTCCGCAGCTTTAGGGTTTGTCTTTTCCAAAGCTGCCATGCATGCTTTTACAAGATTGAACGAAGTCCTTTTCTTTCCTGAAGTCTTACTGTAAATGTCTTTTATTCCTGCCAGCTGCAAAACTTTCTGGATTTCTTTAGCCGCAACTAATCCTGTACCTTGAGGCGCAGGAATCAAAGTAACTTCAACGCTTCCGGATTTCCCTGTTACCTTAAATGGAATCGAATGCTGTTCTGTGCAAGAACATTCAAACCCGCCGCATGCCCTGTTGATTTTTATCAAATTCAATTTTGCTTTTCTCGAGGCCTTGTCTCTTGCGGGCAAAGTTTCCTGCGCTTTTCCGGAACCGATTCCGACGTGTCCGTTTTCATCGCCGACAACCGCCAGAGCCGAGAAACTTGGAACATTTCCTTCTTTAGTCTTTTTCTGAGTCTGTCTCCATGCTCTCCTCTTTCCGCCGCCGAACTTCCCTTTAGACTGTCCGATTGCAATTAAATCGGATTTCACATTGAGCAAAGTGTCAATGATCTGCTCTTCCATGATTTTCTTTCCGCTTCCAAGAATTTCATCTATATCTTTTATCTTCCCTTCCTTTACGTCTTTCCCGAGTTTTGTCTTCGCGTTCCATGGAAGGTGCTGTTCTTCTCTTGAATATCTTCCTCTTCCCCTATTATTCCTCTCGGAAGCCTCATCTTTCTTTTCTTCGCTGCTCTCTGTTTTTTCTTCATCTGCATTTTCAGATTCTTCAGCTTCGACTACATCAACGCTTTCGTTTCCTTCAAGTTCTTTGTCAAGCTCTCTGTCCAGATCTTTTTCAGTAGCTTCAGGATTCTTTTCGATAACTTTCTCCGCAGCGTCGGCTACCGGAGCTTCCAAAGCTTCTTTCTTGATCTGTTCTTTGTCGCTTATTTTTTCTGCCATTTTTATTTGCTCGATTCAATATTTGATTTTACTTTTTTGAATATTTCGCTGAAGTCTTTCTTCAATCTTTTTCCTTCTATCCTTTCGCCTTCGGGGAAAGCGTCTTCTTTCTTTGTCCCGATTTCGACTCCTGCATCGATAAGTCCCTTGATGAATGCGAAAGGTCTCGACTTATGCACCGGCGAGATCATTCCGAAATCGACGATTGGAGTTTCTTTCTTTTCTTTGATTATTTTGTTTCCCATCAAAAATCCAGTAAGGTACGACGCTGTTATCGATCTAAGGCTCCCTTCGTCTTCTTTTGGCCAGCCGTAATTCAAAAGCATCTTCGAATTCACTCCGATTTCGACTTTGTCTTTCGCCTCGCTGCTTGTTACATATTGTCCGATTATGTATCGGTTCGTTCTTCTGAATACGACTCTCGCTTTTCCGGATTTCAACATGCCTTTTCTTTTAAGGTAGTTTGTCTTTCCTTCTCTTCTCCTTCTGAATAGTGTTTTCATTGTGCAAAATCTCCTAATTTTGTGCTTCGAAAATTTTCAATTTTCATTTTTTCAATTCTCCTACATATTCTCTCAGTTGAGCCTGACTCTTGAAATGCCTGTTTCTGATTTTGTTTCTTATGTCTGAAACTTCGTCTCTGTTCAAAACCTTTTTGTCTTTAAGGTTTGCGACATGCTTTCTCAATTTTCTTGTCATTATCATGTATTCTCTCTTAGTGTCTTTTGCTTTCTTTCTTATGTTTCCCTGACTTCTCTTGACTTTCTTTTTTGGAGCGCTTCTTCTGGCTTTGATGTCTTTTATCAAGATTGCTCCGTCCGCCTTCAGTCCTCGGATGTCTTCCTTTGTTATGGCTTCTTTTATTTCTTCAAGCCTTGGCTCTAAGAAAACGATCCTTTCTTTTCCAACTTTGAATACTTTCGAAGCTATTGCTTTTTTCTTGTCTAGTTTCATTTCTTGTTCTCCTTAGGCTTTTCGCCTGCATTCGTCTTGTCAGACTTTACGGGCTTTGTATTTTTCTTTATGAATTTTCCTATGTTTAAATTTTGAATTTCTATTCCTTTTTCTTTGGCCCTGTTTGCGATTTCAAGTTTCTTTTTCTTCCCAACGCTTCCAAGAACTGCGATTTCATTTTTTCCGACTTTCTCAAGTTCCCTCGCATTGTTTACTGTTACAAGCTTTTTGTCGTATATTTTTCCTCTCTCAATCTTGTCTGTCCTGTATCCGATCGAAACTACTGCAGGATAACCTCTTCTCTTTTCTCTCATCTTGTTGTCTCTTCCTGTCGGCCTTTTCCACGTCTGATTTTTCTTGACCTTTTTTCCGAGCTTTGCAAGTCTAGTCCAATCTCTTCTCATGAACTTTTTCGGTTTCCTTTTGATTGTTTTTTGTTCAGCCATTTATATCTCCTTTCCTGCCTTGTTTATTATGAATATTCCGTCCTGAAAAACCCTAAGGTCTCTCTTTCTGATTCTTGTCGCTTTCTCGATGTTTGCTGCCGCCTGTCCCGCGATTTCCTTGTCGGGCGAAGTAACCGTTATTATTTCTTTGTTTACTTTAACATCCGCCCCTTCCGGAAGTTTGGTTTTTCTGTCGGATCTTTCTCCGAGGAAATTTTTGATTATCATTTCTCTGCCCTTAACCTCTGTGGTTATCGGGAAATGCGAAAAGCAAATCTTCAACTTGTATTCAAATTTTTCCTGAACGCCCTTTATCATGTTGTTCATGTGAGCCTCCATTGTGTTTATCATTTTCTTTTCTTTCTTCGTCGCTTTCCCGCAGCCAACAATAAATTTGTTTCCTTCGACTTTTGTCTCAAGTCCGGCGAGGTTTATCTTTCTCTTGACTTCTCCTTGCGGACCCTTCACAGTAATCAAATTTTCGTTTACCGAAACTTCAACTCCCGAAGGAATTTCTATTGTCTGGAAAATTTCGCGTCTCATCTTGCGTTAATTGGCTTATTTAATTCTTGTAAACATACTTTTGCCAAGTCTTGCTCAAAGCCTCTGGCTCTCATTGAAGGCGTGTAAAATCCATTTACAATTAAGCGCTTCCCATTATCTGAATTTGGATATGCGATTAAATCTGAGGTCTGGGTTCTTAACATGATAACGCTTCCGGGAGAGCTTCTTTGCAAATCTTTAACTTGTTCAATATCAAAATGAGATACATGGAGCAAATAAATGTCAAATCCTGTTGGAATCTTTCCAGCATCTCTAGCCACAACTTCAAACCGATCCCGATTCAATTGTTTAAGGAAGGTCGCTTCTACTTCTGGTTTATAAGATTCATATTCTCCTACAAATATCTTTAATTTATTTTTCATCTTAATAAAAATACGCGATTAGCGAACCCCCCATTCCATTTTCTTCAGCATCTTCATGAGTCATGAGTCCCTTGTTCGTTGAAACTATCATCGTTCCAAGGTTTCTTGCAGGCAAATATCTCTTCCTGTATTTCTCGACGCCGTCTTTTGAAACGCTGAACCTTGGCTTGATTGCCTTGCAGTCCATGAAGTTCCCGAGAGTAACTTCTATGCTTTTTTTCTTAGTGTCGATTTTGTATTTCTTAATTGCTTCTTTCGCTCTCATAATTTTAAGGATCTCGATCAGCAGGTTCGAAACTATCTTTATCTCTACGCTTTCTCTTCCCGCTTTCTTCGCGTTCCTTATCATGTTCAATGCGTCTGCTACTGTGTCTTGTGCCATTTTATGAATATTTTTTGAAGCCGATTTCTTCAGCTGTTTCCCTGAAACACTGTCGGCAAAGGTTTAATCCGTATGAACTTATGTGCGCTCCGAATCTTCCGCATCTCTCGCACTTTTTCGAAGCTATTCCGATCTTTCTCGCCTTCGGCTTGTTGTGCTTTACAAACTTCTGCTTTACAACAGGTTTGCTGTTGAGCTGCTTGAAAACTTTTTTGAAATCGCTTGCTGTCATTTTATCTGAATTTTGTGTTGAATTTATCTTCCATGAATTTAATTATTTCTTCCTTGCTGATTCTCTGTTTCTTCGGAACTCTGGAAGTTCTGAGCCTTCTCAATCCGATTCTTCTTCCTGCTCTCGCGAAAGTTATTGTAACATCCAATCCAAGAATCCCAAGATCCCTTTGATACTCCATTCCCGGAATTTCGATGTATTCTTTTATTCCGAATGAAAATGTGTTTTCGCTGACCTGTTTCTTTTTCAACTTATTGTCTACCGCAGCAAGCATCCTTCTTAAAACCTGTTCCGCATCTTTTCTTATCGTGACTATGGCGCCGACTTTAAGGCCGGGTCTGACGCTAAGCGAAGGGATCCTCTTCCTTGATTCCATCTTTGAAGGGCTTCTCTCTGTGATCAATTCGAGGAGCTTCGCGCCTTTTTCCAAAGCGTCTTCGGTCCCGCCCACTCCAAGGACGACTTTCTCTATCTTGATTTCTCGCATTTTATTTTCCGCCATTTTATTCCAGCACCATAAGCTGTTTAATTAAAATATTGATTATTTTCCCCTCGCTTTCGATTTCAGCGATTTTGTTTTTATCTTCGATTTCTTTGATTGTTCCGGTTTCTCCGGCGTGCTTTCCGGCAAAAACCATTACCTTCGCGTTTTCTTTCAATGGAAGTGCCTTCTCAATCTTCCTATTTTTCAAATCTATCAAAACCGAATCGTTGACTTTGCACTTCAAGTCCGAAATGAAATTTCTTCCGTCGCTCAAATTGATTTGCGTTTTCTTTCCTTTCAATGTTGTCCTGTTAACGACTTTCGAAACTTTCTTTCCCGCTTCCTCGTCTGAAATTTCTTCGACCCCGAATTTCTTGTTTGTTCCCATGATAATTTTGTAGTTCTTCCGGGTTTTTCCGTCTGCGGATTTTATTGTTACAACATCGAA
Organism: Candidatus Woesearchaeota archaeon; assembly: GCA_964423375.1. Lineage (GTDB taxonomy): Archaea > Nanobdellota > Nanobdellia > Pacearchaeales > GW2011-AR1 > JAKLIN01. Next base: position 8,915 of record CAYREP010000009.1, read on the forward strand.
AAGCACAGCATTGTTCCTTTCGTCGAAAACTTCTTTGTCGTTGAGCAATACCTGCTTTGCGTTCAGGGCTTTCCTGACTTCTCTTCTTGTCCTCGCTAATTTCAAAACATCTCTCATTATCAAAAGAATTGGCAAACCCTGTTCGGTGCTGTAGCTCGGCTTAACCAGATAAGCCGTCCCTTTCCTTTTAATCGGCCATTGCTTCGGGCTTTGTTCTCTCTTCAAGTGTGCCATTATTTCTTAGCCTCCTGTTTAGATCCTGTTTTTGTTTTTTCCATTGATTTTGTTTGCTTGTTTAGGTTTTTCAATCTTTTCTTGTCTTCCAGATTAAGCTCCTGGATTTGCAGGTTCGATGGTTGCAATCTTACATCCACCTTGGAGTTGTCAAGCTTCTTTATCTGGATTCCTTCGACAGTAACTTTTGAAAAGTTGAGCATGACTTTTGTTATCTTTCCCTTCTTGCCTTTGAATTTCCCCCTCCTAATTTTCACGGTATCTCCTTTCCTTAAGGGCAGGCTTCTGACTTTTTGTTTCTCCCTCAATTCCTTGGAAAGGTTTGCACTCACAAGTTTTTGCTTCACATGCAACGGAGCTTTCGCTGCATATTTCCTTTGCTTTCCCGGCCTTTTGCTCGCCTTCCATGTTTTGCTGAATTCTTTGTTCATTTTATTTTTCCTAATATACAGATGAAGCTATCTTAGCTACCTGCGCCCATCGCTCCTGGATTTCCCTCGCGACGGGGCCTTTTATTTGAGTTCCTTTTGGATTTCCTTTGTCGTCCTTGAGTATTGCGACTGCGTTGTCTTCGAAAGCCACGCGCTCGCCTGTTAATCTTCGGTAAGATTTTTTCTGCCTTACTATAACCGCATCAAAAACTTTCCCCCTCATCTCAGGAGTTCCTTTCTTTACGCTGACTTTTACCCAGTCTGCAATCTTCCCCGCGACTTGTTGCCCTTTCTTTGCTTTCCATCGCTTTACCGAAACAAGCCTAACGACTCTTGCGCCGCTGTTGTCCGCTGCAATCATTCTTGCTCCGAGGTTCAAGCCCCTAGTTGTTCTTGCTGATATTGCTTTCATTTCTTCTTCTCCTTGATTTTACTTGCGTTGGCTTCAGCTTCCCTGATTTTTTTGACTGCGACGAAATGGATGATCTTGCTCAATGGCTTGCATTCCATTATCTGAACATAGTCTCCGACATTTATCTCTTTGTCCATGCAAACAGGAAGTCTTGCGTGAATCTTCGAAGTGTATTTGATATATCTTTCATATTTTCTCACATAAGAATTTCTCTCGAATGCGATTGTGATCCTCTTTGGGAATTTCTTTATGACTGTTCCCTCGAAAGTTCTTCCCCTTATGCTGAGTGTTCCATGAGTAGGGCAATTCCTGTCGTTGCAAACTTCTTTCTCCGGAGCTCCAACTACTGTTGTTTTTTCTTTCTCGTTTTTTTCTGTTTTTTTTGCCATTTTGTTTATTCTATGTTAAAACCCATCCCTTCCAGAACAGGTTTTATCTGTCTTGTATGGTCTCCTTGGAGAACCACACTGCTGCCTTCGAAGGTTCCGCCGCAGGCCAATTTGTTTTTCAGGTCCTTGGCTATCTTCTTTATCTCGACGTCTTTGTCGAATCCGGAAACTATTGTAACGATTTTTCCGTATCGTTTCTTGTCTGTCGTTACTCTGATTCTTTGGCTTTCCTTGCCTATCTGTTCGCAGACGCACGCTTCAAGCGGCAGCCCGCATTTTGGACATATGTTCATTTTATTTGTTGAGTGTGAGTATTTGGGCTATCGTTTTTTTAATGTTTTTCACTTTCGAAGTTCCCGCTTTCGACGCGCCCACTTTGGACTTTACAAGTTCCAGTTTAAGTTCTTTGAGTTTTCTTTCTTTCTCTTCCTTGCCCAAGTTTTTTAGGTCTTTTGCTTTCATTCAAAATTCCCTCCAACTTTATTTTGGATGAATGAAAATCTTTGATTCATTTGTCTCTTAGACGAATGAGCTAAAATCTTTGATTTTTGTCTTGCTTTCATTTCTTCTTTCCCTTGGATTTACTTTTTTTGTCTGCGACCTCATCAACTGCGGCGAACTGCGCGTTCGACTTGAGCTTTCCAATTAATTCATCATCGATGAGTATTTTATCCTTAAGCTTTGCGTCCGGCGCCAAGATGCCTACCTTAACTCCGACTGTTCCGGGCTTGGTTTCTGCTCTTGCTTGGGATTTGTCGACAACGTTTGCGCTTTCTCCGGTTTTCTTAAGATATCCCTGTGAGAATCTCCAGGTCTTCGCCCTTGCTCCAGGCAACTTCCCGCTAAGCCTGATTTCAACCCCAAGCGCTTTCGCTTCCACAATTCTCTGCAATGCCCTGTACGAAATAACCTTGAATCTCAAGGGCCCAAATCGTTCCAGCCCCGATGCGATATCATCCGCAACAAGTTGCGCGTCGAATTCAGGATGCTTTATTTCATCGACTTCAAGCCTTGGATTTTCAAGTTTGAATCTTGTCTTAAGTTTTCTTGTAAGTTCGTCAATCCTTTCTCCGCCTCTTCCTATAACCAAACCGGTCTTGTGCGTTGAAATTATGATTTTTTCTCCTACTGGGGTATATTCTATTCTTACCTTGCTGACTTTTCCTCTTCCAAGAGATTTCTTGACAAATTCACGGATAGCGAATTCATCTTTCTTGAACTTTACGACATTTTTTTCTTCCATTTACTTCTTATTCTCCTTGTTTTGTTTTGATTTTTTCACTTTGTTCATCTTTGCTTTCTTTGACCTTGACTTTTGCCAGTCTTTTCTGTTCTTAGCGATTATCTTTATGTGCGCTCTCTTCCTTCTCACCGCGCCGAATTTTCCATAAGGCCTGCTTGCAATGTTTGCAATAGCCTCTGCGATTACAGGTTCTTCCAAACCGTTGACGTTGCAGTTTCCCGCCAAGGTTTTCAGCAGCATGATGAAATGCTCCGAAGCATTCTTTGGAAATCTTCCGGACATTATCTTTCCGTGCCTGTGCGGAATCTCGCCTTTCATTGGAATCGGTTTTCTTCCGGCGGCGACTTCTTTCAGGTCAGCTGTTGCCTGATCTATGGTTTTTCCGACGATGAATCTGCAAACTGCCGCGCTCGTTTTCATCGAAAGGTGCGCGCTTGGCGAGTAAACAAAAGCTTCCGACTTTGGAACTTTCTTGACTTTTGTTTCAACTTTCTTTTCGGCAGTTTTCGCCTCCGACTTCCCTTCTGTTTTCTTTTCTTCGGATTTTGTGGTTTCCGGCTTTTTATCTCCTGTTTTATCTGAAGATTTTTCGCTTTTCTTATTGTCTTCCGATTTTTTCTCTTCGACTTTTTCTTTTGGGGCTTCAGCTGCCTTTTTGTTTTCTGCAAGTTTGACTTCAGCTTTTTTCTCTTCCAAATTTTCTTTCTTAACTTCTTCTGCCATTTTATCTGGGTATGCTTTTTCCGTCCCATAGGGACGCTTTATTACCTAAGTTCATTATTAATTTTCCTTCTTTAGGATTAACCCTATTTGTGTGCCCTCTTCGAGAGAGTGGAATGTAAATAGGTGTACCTCCCACCGAAGACACCCTAAATGCATATTCAGTAGTTGTTCCAGGGGACCCTCTAAGTGACATCGGATGGATTTCTACCCTCCCTAAATATGCATCTACATCTCCATCCAAATAGTGAATTACTAATACTCTTTCAGTTCCCATATATTTTATTAAACTTCTTTTAGTCATTTTATTTCTTCGATTTGAACTTGCTTCCTTTAGTTGCTCCGACTCCCGCGTTTCCGTGCTTCGTTCTTGTTCTTGTCAGCGCGAATTCTCCGAGCCGGTGTCCAAGCATGTTCCCCGTGATTTCGATTGGTTCGAAAACGCGTCCGGTGTAAACATGTATTTTCATTCCGACCATTTTTGGAACGACGATGATTTCCCTGTCATGCGTTTTCACTGCCTTGTTCTTCGAAATCTTCTTGTTTGCTCTTGCTATGAATTTCTCGATCTCATGGAATTGACTAAGTGCAGCTCTTCTTTGCCTTGCTTTCAAAAACTGGGCGAATTCTCTAACTTCAAGTGCCTGAAGCTCTTCTAAGCTCTTGCCTCTGAATTTGAATTCCTTCTTCTTTGCGTGTATTTCTTCTGCCATCTTAGTTTCTATGTCCTGTTCTCTTTGGTCTTAATAATCCTACTCTTCTTCCGCGAGGTGC
>CAYREP010000010.1:0-3515 GCA_964423375.1 Candidatus Woesearchaeota archaeon
ATATTCCTGACCTGGAGAGATATTAATCAGATATAAAATAATTAACGGTACAGCTATAATTCGAATTCCCTGAAAAATTGTTTCTTTTATAAAAACCGGCTTAAATGAATTCTGGGCCTGGAAAAAAGATTGAACGACACTTACAAAACCTGCAGCAATTACATAAATGCCTCCGGCAAGGAGCGCGAGATAAATCGGCTTCTGGTAATAAGTTTCCGCGATGAACCTTGCCGAAGCGACCAAAACAAGAGATACTGACAGGGTAAACCAAATCTTTATTTTTGACAAGTACCTAGCATAGGCTCCCGCTTTTTCCAAGTTATTTTTTCCGAGCTCCCGGGAGACAAATCTTATCAAAGTCTGGCCGACGCCCAGATCAGAGATAGTCGCGAAAATCAAGACCGTTGCAAGCGCCAGACTGTAATTTCCGTAAACTTCCGGCATCAGCATTCTCGCAAGAATTATCGTGAAAATCAGGGAACCAACTTTGGTGGTTAGATTTGTGGAAAACTGGTAAATGCTGTTCTTCAGTGCAGTTCCGGTATCTCCTGAAAAATCTCTTGTCTTGATTCTTCGCCAAACACTTTTCATGTCCCGTATCCCTGAACAAAGATTTTTCCTTGCATTAATCATGGAAGAATAGCGGCTTTTCTGTTTTTATTTCTTATGAATCGCAGCTCGAAAGATAAAAGATCTTATTCTTTCTCGATTTTATTCACTATATCTGCGAAAGCCGGTCTGGTTATCAAAACTCCAATCGTTATTCCGATTATCGTTGTGAACGCGAAGCCTTTGAAAAATCCAGCAACCGCCCAGTAAAGTGGAAGCAGCGCGACGAAGGAAGTGAAATAAGATCCGACGATAATTGAAAATGCCCGCTTGATTCTCTGCTTAAGCGAGAGGAACTTTCCGCGCGCTTCGTCAAGAATTATAATTTGCGCATCAATCCCCGTTCCGATTGTGGCCAGAATTCCTGCAATTGAAGGCAGGTCCAGGTTCCAGTTTATCACTGCCGCAATTCCAAGAATAATTATTATTTCAGATGTGCTTGTCAAAAGCAGCGCGAGCGAAGCCTTTGGTTTCTTGTAACGGACAAAGACAATAATTGATACCGCAAGAATTGCGACAATTGCCGCGAGCAAAATGCTCTTTGTGAAATCTTTTCCCAAAGTTGGAGAGATAGTATCAAGTTTCACGATTTCAAGCTTGTAAGGCAAACTTCCGGTCTCCAGAATAGTCTGCAGTTTATTCATCTGCGACTGCGCATTGTGGGAAGCGTCTATCGAAGTCGACGCCGGCAATCCCGATCCCTGGATTGAAACCTGCGTCTGAACCTGGCCTTTCAGGTCTTTGCTTATAGAAAGATTTTCGATTTCCCGCCCATCCAGATAAAGATTAAGAGTTTTTGTCAAGTACTGGCCGCTTACAGGAACATTTTTAGTTATCTCCGCGAATCTTTGCGCGGCCGCCTGACTTAGGTATACTCCAAACTGGAAGCTGCAGACGTAACTTCCGTCCGACTGTTGATCGCAAGATTGTATTCCGGATTGTTGGCCGGATTTTGCCACAGAAGCGATGTCTCCTTTCTCGCCGCGGAAAACGGTTTCATTCCCAATCTTTGCTTCAAATCTTCCCTGTTGCGAAATCAGAGATTCCAAATCACTGGGGGTGGCTCCGGCTATTTCGACGCTGATATAATTATTTCCGGATAAATCCTGGATGGGGGAAACCTGAATATCTTCAAGGCCGTAAACATTCAACCTTTGTGAAATCATCGTCGCGATAATGCTCGCGTTTTCGGGAGACAGGGTATGATTTTGCGCTTCGACCAAAGCCCGGGCTCCTCCTGAAAGATCAAGGCCGGTTTTCAGATTAGTTGGGGACAAGTCTGAAACAACAATTTGCGGGGGCGTGTTTGAATAGTAAACAACCTGCCCTTTATCCGTCCCAAAGGTAAGCTTGGCTGTTTGATTCTCAGAAAAATAATCCTGGATGATGTTAGCGTAATCGCTGGTGTTTTCGACAGGTTTGCCATTTATGGAGGTTATAATCTGTCCTGCCTTTAGCCCCTGCATGGCTGCCGTTGAATTCGAGGTTACGCTTGAAATGGAGACGCCTTTCTGAAACAAATGCGCCCCTGCGAAAATCGCAAGCAAAGACAATGCAAGCATTATTATCAAGAGCCAGATTTTCCAGGTAAGATTAAATTTCATTTTTTGCCCCTCCTGTGTTCGGCATACCATTTGATTATGGATGCGTTCGTCACCCATGTATTGAAGAGGTCAAATCCAAGGCCGATCGCAAGCACTGTGAAAATCTGAGATAAAACACTGGAAAAGGAACTTGTTATGATTAGTGCGGACAGGACTGCTACAAGAGAAGTAATAGACATGGTCATTCCTGTTTTGAATGCCTTGAATATCCTTCCGTTGATTGAGCCTTCGTCGCGTTTCAAAACTCTTGTCGTCAGAAGAATATCCGTGTCAACAGAATAACCGATCAACATAAGGAATGCAATTATTCCCGCAGTAGAAATCTTCATCCCCATGAGGTCTACAATTACCAAGGTCATAAAGATATCCGCGAAAGCGGAGATGACAACCGCCGCAGAAGGCACAAAAGTCCTGAAGATTATGAAAACCACAATGGACATGAATGCGAAGGCAATAAGAATCGCTATAAGCAATTGCCGGTAGAAGCTTCCGCCCAACGAGGAATTTGTGAATTCAAACGTGCTGTTTTTTTCAGTCAGATTGTACCCCAAATAGCTTTCAAGCGCCTGTTTTGCGACGTCCGAACTTTTTCCAGTTTCGATTATAACCGCCTTTTGTTCCTGTGTCACGAGGTCTTTTATGGACCGAATATCAACCTCTCCAAGATATTGCGGAAGGTCTTGTTTGAGCTGGTTTACATTAAGTGAAGAGTTATAAATTGTAACGGAAGTTCCCCCTGCGAGGGAAATATCTTTGTGGATAAAGTCGCCGTTTTGCACATGAAAGACTATTATGAAGACGAAGCAAAAAGCTATGAGCGCCGCAGTTATCAGAAGAAATTTCTTGTAATTCTTGTCGTAAAACTTTGCAAAGTTCTCCTTGAACTTTCTTTCTTTCTTTTCTCTTTCTTCGTGTTTTTCTCCGGATTCTGCCATATTAATAAATGCGCGGGCCGGGGGTCGAACCCGGACCATCTGCTTGGAAGGCAGATATACTAACCGCTATACTACCCACGCTTATAATTCTTATTGAGAAACATGTTTTAAAGTTTATCTTTTAGCGAAATCAAGAAGGTGCAGAAATGCCCGAGACAGGATTCTGGGTTTTTCTTTTAGAAAAAGAAAAGCTACAGTGTAAAAGAAAACTATGATTGCTCTGGCGAGGAACGCCCGAGACAGGATTCGACTTCGCGAACAAGTCGCTCGCTGATTTCGGTCGCGCTTCGCTTGCTGCGAAATCAAACCACCGGTTCTAATAGAATACGCCCGAGACAGGATTCGAACCTGCGACCCCTTCCTTGCT
>CAYREP010000010.1:3615-12484 GCA_964423375.1 Candidatus Woesearchaeota archaeon
ATGCGGGAGACAGGATTCGAACCTGCGTAGGGACTAACCCACAAGAGCCTTAATCTTGCCCGTTTGACCACTCCGGCACCCCCGCAAAGAACCACCTGCGGGTTCTTTACATCTCCTGCATCCGCGCAGGAAGCGCTAACCCTCAAGCGATTAATTTTCCTACATAATTAGCCTATAAAAAGTTTTATAAATCCATGGAAACAAGGATTTTTGAAGACGGTCATAGCAAGGGGGAAACGCCCGGTCTCTTTCCGAACCCGGAAGCTAAGCCCTTTGTGTCGATGACTCTAGCTCCCAAAAGGCGCGAACTCATTGAACTGTCTTCTTTATTTTCTTTTATTTTTTGTAAATATCACTTACATCAACATATGTTCCGTCAGTTCTGAGAATTCTTTCTCTTCGAGATTCTCCCCTGATTGCCAAATACCATTTTGTTCTGAGGTGCTCGCTTCGAATCTGAGCCGCAGTTTTTCCAGCTATTTCTACAACCCTTTTCTCAACTTCACCCCATTTAGATTCCATTGGTATTTCAATATAAAGAACTTTAAAAATATTTATCCCTCCAATAAGTTATGAAAAAACTTTCAAAATCGGAAGCGAGCAAAGAGATTGAAGAATTCTTTTCTAACTTGAAAAGCAAGACTCCGAAAGAAATCAAAAAGATAAAAAGATTGGCGGCGAATTCAAATATTAGGTTGGGTGGAAAAAGGAAACTGTTTTGCAAAAAATGTTTGATGCCTTATTCGGGAAAAGAAAAAACCAGAATCAACAAAGGAACAAAATCCGTTGAATGCGAAAACTGTGGTTATGTCGTGAGATATAAAATTCTGAAAAGAAAGATTAAGCCTTCTTGAATTTTCCGACAAGCTCTATCAGGTCGGTCTGACCGAGGAAAACGGACCTGCAGCAAAATCTTTCGATGCCCAAATCTTCGAGCACCTTGCTGGATTTTTCGCCTTCGGCTACACGGCGCTTGTATTCTTCCCACAAATGGCCGATTGGCTTGCCGCATGAGAAACATCTTACCGGAATTATCATGTTATTATACCTGAAACTCCATTTTTAAACGTTACTATCGCAAAAAAATACAAATCTTTAAAAATAAATTACCTCTTTAGCATTCAGCAAGGTGTGTTATGGAAAAGAAGTGTGTTTATTGCAACTCGGCTATTCTTGACGGAAGGTCTATGGAAATCTGCGACCAGTGCGGCGAGAAGGTTTGGGGAAAGAAAATGTTTGAGGCTATAAAAAAGAACACTGATGAAGCGCGCGACAAGGGAAACCTTGAACCGATGCGGCCGGATTTGCTGGACGGAACCGATAAAAAATTCGGATAAACAGGAGAATTTACGCAAAACAAATAGCTTTTTAAAGAACATATTTCTCGGTAAATCATGGGCAAGACAAAAAGGATAGAAAGCAGCGCGAGACCCGGACTTAGCAGGGTCTTTCAGGAATTCAGGGAGGGAGAATCCGTCGCGGTAGTCAGGGAGCCATCGGTTGATTCGAGATTTCCCCCAAGGATTCAAGGGCTTACGGGGACCGTAAAAGACAAGCGGGGAAAATCATACATTGTCGAAATAAAAACGCAGAACAAGGCCAAAACATTTTTGATAGAGCCGGTTCACCTGAAAAGGATAAAACAATGATAAGAGAAAGGCTATCGTTAAGCATGGCAGAAGCGGCAGAGTTCATCAAAGGTGATGAAAACGTAGCAGAGCTCGGAAAATTCATAAAAAAGTTTTCGCCGCTTGACGCAAAAAAAGCCAAAGACCTAAGGAAACAACTTGAAGAACTCAATTTAATGAAAATAAAATCCGACAGCATCTCCAAAATAATCGATGTGTTGCCGATGAATTCGGAAGACCTAAATAAAATTTTTGTTGATTTCAGCTTGGATGAAAATGAAGCTCAAAAAGTCTTGGACGCAGTTAAACAATTTGCGAAATAGGGAAAATGGAAAAAGAAGAATATGCAACAGTGCTGGATTATTTGCCGAACGGGTATCCTCTGGAAAAGAAAATGATTCCGACAGTCCAGGCGATAGGTAAGAAAAATCTGATTCTTTTAGAGCTTATTCCACGAAGAGGCGTTTCGTTTGAAATAGGGGAAGACGTGTACATCGGCGAAGGAAAGCGGGACAAAGTTTATTATATTCAAGGAAGACTCCCGCGGGAAAAACTGACTGAAGCCGGCAAGTCGCAATTGGAAGAATTTATAAAGAAAGTCGTTGAGGAAAGGGAAAGTGAATTCGTTGAATTTTTCAACAAATCTTCGGCGATAAACAAGCGCGTTCACCAGTTGGAATTTTTGCCGGGACTTGGAAAAAAACACATGAATGACATCCTCAAACAAAGGCAGGAAAAACCTTTTGAATCATTCGAGGACATAAGGAAAAGAATTCCAAATCTTCCCGACCCGCAGAAAGCGATTGAGAGAAGAATTTTTAAAGAGTTGGTTGATCGTGAAAGATACAACCTTTTCGCAAAATAAGAAAATGGCAGAACAAAAACAGCAGAAAACAGAAAGGATTATCAGAATATTGTCAAAAGACATAGAAGGGGGCATGACGGTCTATTCGGGATTGGCAACAATAAAGGGAATTTCATGGGCTTATTCAAATGCGATCTGCCATGTTCTTGGAATAGATAAAAAGAAGAAAATCGCGGATCTTTCCGAAGACGAAATAAAAAAGATTTCTGAATTCGCCAAGAATCCAAAAGCTCCCCCCTTTGTTTTAAACAGGCAAAAAGACCGCGAGACCGGAGAAAATAAACATCTTGTCGGAGTTGACCTTGAGTTGGCCAAGGAGTTTGATGTTAAAAGACTGAAACAGATCAAAAGTTACAGGGGGATCAGGCACACTCTCGGGCTTCCCATGAGGGGGCAGAAAACAAGAGGGAACTTCAGAAAGCACAGAGCTAAAGGTGTCGGAATTAAAAAGAAAAATAAACCGGAAGGCGGAAAGAAATAATTAGACGATGAAAAGAAAACACAAATTATACTCGCGACCAAAGAAACTTTACGACAAGCCCAGAATCGAAGAAGAGGCGGGAATAGTGAAGAACTTTGGATTGAAAAACAAAAGAGAAATCTGGAAAACTCAGGCAAAAGTTGATTCCATGAGAGAGAAAGCAAAGAACCTTATTTCCGCCAGTGAAGAAGAGAAACAGGCGTTCTTTGACAGACTTAACAAAATCGGCCTGAATGTTCACAGTATCGCGGATGTCCTTTCATTGACAAAAGAAGATTATCTCGGAAGAAGATTGCAGACAGTCGTTGCAAGAAAAAATTTGGCTCCAACAGTAAAAGCGGCAAGACAAATGATAACCCACAAGAAGGTTATTGTCGCCGGGGGAATTGTGAACAGCCCCGCTTATGTCGTCCCGGTTGAACTGGAAGACAAAATTTCAATCAAGAAAAGAAAAATTAAACAACCGGTGGAAGTTGAGTCTGAAGCTGCGCCAAAAGTAGAAAATGAAATCGCAAACCAAGAGTGAAGAAGCTGTAGAGGAAAAGCAGATTGAAGAAGCTGAAGAAAAACTCGCAGAAGAATCGGAAAAAGAAAAAAAAGTTCTAAAGAAAGAAGCTGAAAAAGAAAAATCGGAGGACCACAAGGAAAAGAAGAAAAAGGAGCTTGAAGCGGTTTTGCATATTTACACCTCTTTCAATAATACAATTGTCCATGTTACAGACATGTCCGGAAGAACGCTTTCAAAAGTTACCGGAGGGATGGTAACCAAGCATTCCAGGTTAAAGGCCAATCCGACGATCGCAATGTTTATCGCAAAGCGCGTTTCGGAAGAACTCGCGCCACTCGGGGTGAAGTCGCTTTATGTAAGAATAAGAGCTAAGACCGGAAACAATACTCCGGGGCCGGGGGCTCATGCGATAATAAAAAGTCTGACAAGATCCGGATTCAGAATAGTCAACATATTAGATGTTACTCGCTCGCCTCGCGGAGGGCCTAAAAAGAAAGGCGGAAGGCGCGGGAGAAGAGTTTAAAAAAGTTCAAAAATTTTTAACAAGATGGAAATCATAGAAAAGAAAGAAAATCAGATGACGTTCAGGGCAGAAATGACAGATAGCCTGGCTAATTCGATAAGGAGATATGTCAATCAGGTTCCGGTTTTAGCCGTTGATGAAGTTGAAATTTACAAAAATGATTCCCCGCTTTACGACGAGACCGTTGCCCACAGAATTGGTTTGATCCCTTTGAAAATGGACAAGGCCATATCAGAAAAGACAGAAATGGAAATGAAGCTTTCTGTCAAGGGAGAAGGGATGGTTTACTCCGGGCAGTTCGAAGGCGGACTCGGAGTCATTTACGATAAAATCCCGATAACAACTCTCGGACCAGAGGGGGAGTTACAGATTGTAGCAACAGCGAGAGTTGGAAAAGGAAGCGACCACTCCAAGTTTTCTCCGGGATTGATGTATTACAGGAATGTGATCGAGATAAAAATGGATGCTGACCTGCATGATAAAATCAAGGAGAGACTGCCAAACAATCAGGTCAGAAAAGACGGAAAAAATATTATAGTTTACGACAATCTCAAGACGGATGTTTCGGATGTTTGCGAAGAGACTTGCAGAGAAGAGGGCAAATCATTGGAAATAATTCCCACAAAAGAACTGGTGATTACAATCGAATCATTCGGCCAGATTCCTGTAGAGGAAATTTTCAGAAAGGCAATAGCCGCCTTGGAAAAAGACCTTGAGATGGTCTCAAAAACGACAGGAAAGTAAAACCTATTTTTGGGAATTCTTTAATCTATATTTTTAAAAAGTCCACTTCATGTAACTTTTTAGTTTATGCAGGAGTAGCGAAGTGGTCAAACGCGCAGGACTCAAGTCCCTTCGGGAACGGCGTGAGTTATCCTGTCTCTTAGTGAGTTCGGAGGTTCGAATCCTCTCTCCTGCATTTTTTGATATATGGAAAACAATACTTTTGAAGAAATCTGGAGTAAGTTAAAATCCTGCAAAAAAGTCCTTTTGAAATTGCATGATCGGCCTGATGGCGATTCTCTTGGAAGTTGTGCTGCGATGAAATATGTTCTTGAAAAAGAAGGCGTTGAAGTAAAATTAATCAGCAAAGACGACATAAGCGAAAACCTGAAAGCATTTGAATTTTCCAAAGAAGTCGAGTTTGAGAAAAATATTGGAGATGTTAACTTAAAAGATTTTGATGCTGTTGTCTTTCTGGATCATAGCGATTTAAGTTATTCCAATGATAATGAGAATATAAAAAAATTGTTGAAGGAAATTTTTGTGATCAATATAGATCACCATCCGACAAATACTTATTTTGGAAATTTGAATTATATAGACAGCAGCCAATCTTCCGCATGTTCGATTCTTTTGGATTTTTTTAGGGACAAAGGAATTGAGTTTGACAAGGAGCTTAGCTTAAGGTTGATTGTCGGAATTTGCACCGACTCGGGTTTTTTTCTTTACGGAGATTCTGTAAAGAATATGGAAGATGCAATTTTCCTGCTAAAACAGAGAATAGATTATGAAAAAGAAGTCTATGATGTGATAAGAAACGAATCATGGGAGCTAAAGAAACTTCACGGAATTCTTCTTACAAACATGAAAAAGGAAACTATTGATGGAAAGGTTGTGGGTTACAGTTTCGCAACAAAAGAAGATTATCTGGAAAGAGGGATAAGTGAATCGAATATTCGGGCAGGAGTATCTACGCTGCAGACGATAGGGGAATTGGATGTTATCTTCACTTTAACTGAAACAAGAAACGGAAGCATTAAAGGTTCTTTCAGAAGCAAGAAGTTTGACACCACGCTTTATTCGATCGCTCTCGGCGGCGGAGGCCACAAAAAAGCTTCCGCATTTCTGCTTGAAAAGATCTCTATGAAAGACGCCATCGAAAAAGTTCTGAAGACAATAAAAGAAAAGGGATTTGTTCTTGCAGATTAAGTTCAAAAATTGAATTAAGCAGAACCCGGACCTTGAACAATATATCCCGCGGAATTTACGACAACTGCCATGTCGTCTCCCAAGAATTTTTCTTCTCCGCCGGAGTCATCCCTAAGCGATCTTTCTATGAAATAAAGTTTCTGGCCTTGCTGAACGGTGTAGGTCTGGTTTTTGTATTCCGGGTTTGTCGCAACGAGATTTATAGTTGTGCTTCCGTCTGGATTATTTTTCAAATCAAGATTGAATCCGGTTATGGCCTCTCTTGCAGAGGGGCTTAAAACTCCGGGAAATATTTGATAAGCATATTGATAAAATTGTGAGGAAGAAAATAAGGTTTCTGAATTTGCACCATTTTGGGAACCCGGATTCTGGACGGCATGCCCGTTCAGGGAAAACACAATTATCATTGCAATGGCTGCAACTGCGACCACTGAAACAACACTTAACACTGCTGCCTTCTTTTTTTGCATGAAAATATTAACTATCGTTATTTATAAAATTTATGGACTAAATGTACGAAAAGACAGACAAAAAACTTTAAATAGTCTCAATATGCAGAGATTATATCTGCGAGTTAACGCGATAGCAGGAGTTTATACTTCTGTGAAACTTAAGAACAAGATGAAATCAAATACGAAAATCAATAAGCAATTGGAGAATAAGAGAAATCCGGAAATAGTTGAAACGGTTCTTGCTGCAAGAAAGAATTCAAGCTGGAAAAGGGTCGCGGAAATTTTGGCATCTCCAAGAAAAAATCATGCTGAAAAAAACCTTGATGAAATAAACAAAGAAGCTAAAGAAAACGAGACTCTTGTTGTTCCCGGAAAGGTTCTTTCTGTAGGAATTGTTGACAAGAAATTGAGCATTGCCGCAGTTAGTTTTTCGAAAGGCGCAGAAGAAAAAATCGTTAAGGCGGGCGGAAAAGTTTCGAACATATTAGAAGAAATTAAAAAGAATCCTGACGCTAACAATATCAAGATATTGGAGAGAAGAAAATGAAAGTAAATCAAAGATTTTCATTCATCCAAAATAAAATTGGAGGAAATTTTGAATGAGAGTAATAGACGGAACAAATGCAGTTCTTGGAAGATTGGCGGTTTATGCTGCTAAGCTTGCTATGAAAGGAGAAGAAGTAGCCGTAGTTAATTGCAATGAAATCATAATTACGGGCAACAAAAAAGATATTCTTGCAAAGTCCGCCGAAAGAAAAACAAAAGTTGGAAGCGGTCAGCAGGGTCCAAAACATTCAAGGGATATTGAGAAGATCGTAAAGAGATCCATAAGAGGTATGCTGCCAAGAGCAAGAATAAAAGGCCGCGGAAAAGAAGCCTATGAAAGAATAAAATGTTATGCTAAGGTTCCTGCAGAATTAGAGAATGTTGAAAAAGAAAACATTGCCAAGGGAAGCAAAATGAAATCAAATAAACTCGGAGAACTTTTCAAATGAGCAAACTTATAGTTTCAGGAAAAAGAAAATCTGCAGTTGCAAGAGCTTTCATTTCAGAAGGAAACGGAAAAGTTACAATCAATAAGAAAGATTATCAGACTCTTGGTTTTTTCGATAAGCTTAGAATAGAAGAGCCCCTCAGAATTACAAAAGAAATTACCGGAAAGCCATTGAACTTCGATGTTGCAATAGACGTCCACAGCGGAGGAGAAAAAGGCCAGATTGAAGCTTCAAGGCTGGCTTTGGCAAGAGCGATTTCAGAATTTTCAAAGTCCAAAGAATTAACGGAAGCTTTCATAAGTTATGACAGAACATTGCTTGTTGCAGACGTAAGAAGGAAAGAAACTAGAAAGCCGGGAGATTCCAAGGCAAGGGCGATGAGGCAATCCAGTAAGAGATAAGATGATAAAGAAAACGACAATTGCTGTTTTCAAAGAAGAAGGTGTTGAAAGAAAAGAGGAACTTATAGGGGGCATACCTTTATCTGTCGGAGAAGAGATGTCTATTACTGATGATAATCAAACAGTTATCTGGAGAGTTGTTGACAAAAAAGTTGAGTATATCAACAAAGGCGAAGATCAATTAGTCCAAGTCACCTACATTTTTGAAAGAGATTGATTTATTTCTTAAATTTCATCTGCTCCAGCTTATTCTGAACATGGTTGAACAGCGTCGTTGAGATTATCGGCTGATGCGAACCTTGGAAAGTCTGGCCGTTGAATTTTACTTTTCCAATGTAAGTGTAATTCTTTAGAATCTTTTTTAGGCCATTTACTGAAAGATTGTGTTTCTGCGCGAGTTGGCGAAGGCTTAAATTATCGTTGAGAAATTGTTCAAAGATTTCTTCAACTTCCTTATAGTTCACCGCGGGAACAAGCTTTTTGTTTTCGATTCGATAGCCAAATGGGACGCGGGACATCAAATTTCCAGCCGAAGCTTTTTTTATCATGCCTTTTTTGCGATTAACGTTGTGAGATTTTAACTTTTCAATTTCGTGTTTCAGTTCAGCGTTTTCGCGCTTTAGGGCTTCAAGTTCGTCCATCTTATTCTGCAGAAACTCCAAGAGATTTTAATTTTTTTATCAGCTGATTATTGTCTTTGAATTTTATTACGGTAATTCCTAATTTCTTCGGCGCCGTGAGATTCCAAGAATTGTTATCTGTGAAGATAATTTCTTTCAGAGAAAGTCTTAGTTTTTTTGCAGCAACCTGAAAGATTTTCTTACTTGACTTTCTTGAGCCAACATCACAAGAAGCCAAGACAACATCAAAATTTTTGTAGT
Source organism: Candidatus Woesearchaeota archaeon (assembly GCA_964423375.1). Taxonomy (GTDB): domain Archaea; phylum Nanobdellota; class Nanobdellia; order Pacearchaeales; family GW2011-AR1; genus JAKLIN01. The sequence goes on from CAYREP010000010.1 coordinate 12,282, forward strand.
AATCTTTATAGAAAAAAATATCTTTCGCGACATACCAAATGTCAGAGATTATTCCTATTTTATAACCCTCTTTTTTCAATTTGAGCGCGAAGCGATAAAGTTTCATGTTTCTTTTGAAATTTTTTCTGTAATATTTTGTGTAGATCTTTACAAGTTTTTTCGGTGTTGTATTGAGATTTTTTGCCATGATGTTAATTGATTTT
>CAYREP010000011.1:0-11749 GCA_964423375.1 Candidatus Woesearchaeota archaeon
TCTCGATAGCCTTTGTAACCTCGTTGGTCCCTTTTTCCAACTTGCCTTCTTTCTTCACTTTTTCTATGATTTCGTAAGCATCCATTTTGAGTACCTTTATCCAAAACATTAAGGAATAGCATCCTCAAAAGTCATTGGACAAATTATGATGAAAATCTTGCTTTATAAATATTTTGATATGATTAAATTTAAGAAATTAATCTAAACCCAATAAGGATTTTACTAAGGTGATCACTAAAGTTTCTCTATCCCTGAATAAAATTAGAACATTTCCGCAAAACCAAATTATTGCAATTATTCTTCCTAGGGAATTAATCTGAAAAATAATTAAAATTAATACCGGTTCCAAGAAAGAAGCGACAATTTTTTCTGCTAATTCATTTTTCATAGAAAAGAAAACATGCAATAGGTTAAATTATTTTCCTTCAAATCCTCAAAACTTAACTTTCACAACTTTCTTTTCAGCTTCCGCGATCTGCAAAAATTCCCTCGGCTTCTTTCCGTAAATTGAAGCGAAGAAAACTCCCGGGAAAGTCTTGCAAAGATTGTTATAAGTCAGAATTGAATCATTGTAAAATTGCCTCGCGTAAGCAATCCGGTCTTCTGTAGTTGAAAGCTCTCTCTGCAGTTCAAGGAAATTTTCATTCGCTTTAAGATTTGGATAATTTTCCGCGATTGCAAAAAGTTTTCCAAGCGCATTTTCCAAAACCCCGTTTGCCTTCACTTTATCAACAAGACCTTTGGCGGAAACCATCGCCGCGCGAGCTTTCGTAACTTCGGTCATGATCGACTTTTCGTGCTTCGCATAACCTTTCACAGTCTCAATCAAATTTGGAATCAAATCCGCCCTTCTCTTAAGCTGAACGTCAATCTGCGAAAGCGACTGGTCTATCCGATTTCCAAGAATAGCAAACCTGTTGAAATACGAAAAAAATATCAGCGCCAAAACAACTGCGGCCGCGATTGCAATCCATAACCATAAAACCATTTTAACAACAAACAGAAATGATTTATAAATTTAATGAATAGATGAACCTTGGGTGCAAAAGTTTTATTAATGCCTTCTCATTTTATTGGATATGAAAGGGGCTGAAAAAGAGGAACACAAAGACGGCGAATTCGTAAAATGGTTTTCTGAAATCCACAAAGATGATGTCCCGATTGTCGGCGGCAAGGGAGCAAACCTTGGAGAAATCTTCAACCTAAAAGTTCCGGTTCCTCCGGGATTTGTCGTCACAACAAAGGCTTACAGCCATTTTTTGAAAAAATCGGGCATTCAGGAAAAAATTGAAAAGATTCTTCACGGTCTTGACTATGAAGATACGGATGAATTAGAAAAGCGAACAAAAGAAATCCGTGAAATGATAACTAAGGCAAAAATGCCGAAAGAGATGGAAGAAGAAATCATTGAATCCTACGAAAATCTTAATGTCGACGCGGAAAAGCTGGAAAATTCAAAAGATGCATTAAAAGTCTTGGATAAAAGCGAACCAATTTACGTCGCCGTAAGATCAAGCGCAACCGCGGAAGATCTGGAGAATGCAAGCTTCGCCGGCCAGCAGGATTCTTTTGTAAATGTTAAAGGAAACGAACAGCTCATTGAAAATATCAAGAAATGCTTTGCATCGCTTTACACTGCAAGAGCAACTTACTACAGAAACAAGCAGAAATACGACAAGATCCCCTTGCTCGCCGCAGTCATCCAGAAAATGATAAACTCTGACAAATCAGGAGTCATGTTCTCTCAGGATCCCGCATTCAAAGACGACAATGTGATTATAGAAGCGGTCTTTGGTTTGGGTGAAGGAATTGTGTCCGGGAAAATAACTCCCGACAAGTATGTCTTGACAAGGAAAGATTTGAAAATGATAAAGAAAACAATATCGGACAAAAAAATTGCCCTGACTCGCGGAGAAAAAGCTAGAGTAAAGACGGTTGACCTTAATCCAAAAAAATCAAAAGAGCAGGTATTGAACAATTATGAGATCAACACTCTTGCGGAACTTGCATTGAAACTGGAAAAGCATTACAAGCATCCGCAGGATATGGAATTTGCTATCGAGGGCGATGGAGTTTACCTTGTCCAAACACGTGCCATCACAACAATAAACCGCAGGGCGGCAATTTCTTCAGAATCTGAAAATCTCAAAGGAGAAGTTATCCTGCAGGGAATGGCAGCTTCTCCGGGAATCGCATCAGGAAAAGTCAAGATTGTTCTCGATCTTAAGGATCTTGGAAAAGTCCAACAGGGAGATATCCTGGTCACTAAAATGACCAATCCGGATATGGTCATGACAATGCAAAGGTCCGCTGGGATCGTAACCGACGAGGGCGGCATGACAAGCCACGCGGCAATAGTCTCGCGTGAAATGGGAACTCCTGCAGTGGTTGGAACACAAAAAGCGACACACTCGTTAAAAGACGGCGAGGAAATCACGGTAGACGGTTCAACCGGAAAAGTCTATAAGGGAAAATTAGCAGAGACTCACAAGAAAGAAATAAAAAAAGCCGAGGCCCATACAAAAACAAAAATAAAGGTAATCGTGGACCTGCCGACGTTTGCGGAAAGAGCTTCAAAAACCGGACTTAATGCCGTTGGGCTGACAAGAATTGAAGGCATAATTGCGGAATCCGGAAAACACCCATATTACTTCCTCGAGAAAAAAGAAATCGAAGATTACGAAGAGGTGATATACAAAGGCGTCTCTGAAATTGCGCATTACTTTGACCGGGTTTGGGTTCGGACTTCGGATATAAGAAGCGACGAATTCAGGAACTTGAAAGGCGCGCCCAAAGAAATTGAAGCCAATCCCATGTTGGGAATGCATGGCATCCGTTTTGGATTGAAGCATCCGGAAATCCTGAAAGCGGAACTTAAAGCGCTAAAACGTGTCGCAGCCCACGGAAAAAAAGTCGGCATTCTTTCGCCGCAGATAATTTCAGTTGAAGACGTTAGAGGAATAAAAAAAATCCTGAAAGAAATAGATTTTCACAATGCGGAAGTCGGAGTTATGGTGGAAACCCCTGCAGCAGTACAAATAATTAAAGACCTGTGTGAAGAGAAGATTGATTTTATCTCCTTCGGAACCAACGATTTGACGCAATATACCCTTGCAATAGATAGGGGAAACGAAGAAGCTCAACAGTTCTACAACGAAATGCATCCCGCGGTCTTGCGGCAGATCGAATATGTAATCAGAGTCTGCAAAAAATATGATGTGGAAACCAGCATTTGCGGTCAAGCCGGAAGCAAAAAGCCCATGGTAAAGTTCCTCGTTGAAAAAGATATAGATTCAATCAGCGTAAATGCGGATGTGGCTGCGGATATAGCAGAGTATGTGAAAGAATTGGAATCCGGCCATCATAATCATTAAGGCGCAAAAGTTTTCTAAATATTTATAAATAAGTAATTGTTTTGAAAGACATGGTTGCAAAAAAGGGTGCGAAAAAAAGTTCAAAAAAGAAAACTTCTGCAACAAAGAAAAATCCGGAGAAAACAGCGGCTAAAGAAGATAATGTCCAAAAAATTCTCATAGAAAATTTCGTGGGGCTGCAAAAAGTTCTGGCTGATCTTTCGGGAAAGCTTAACGATTTGACAGAACAGACATCCAAACTCCTTAACATATTTGAAGATTCGGCAAAATCGATAATGGAAAAAGGAGACGGCATTTCAGAACTGGGAGGGGGCAAAGAAGTTTCAGAAAAACTAAACAAGCTTCTTGACCAAAACAAAATTCTGGCTCAGGGAATAGCATTGCTTCATGAGCCGGACAAAGGGCAGCAAGAATCTCCCCCTCAGACCCCTCTGCCGCCGCAGGCCATGAATCCCCGGCAGGTTCCCCCAAAACAGATGGCCGCCAAGTATCAAAGGTCAATCTCTTCAAAATACTAAGATGGACCTAAACGCTTTGGAATTTAACGAAAAAAAATTGCTTCTTCTGCTTTTTACAAGAGAGCTCATTATGCATTCGGGAGCGGGCATCCCCCAACTTCAGGAAATCCTAAGCCAGAAAAAACCCGATATCAAAGTTCAGGAACCCGCGCCCCAAAACCCTGCTCCAAAAAAGGAAGAAAAACAGGTGGAGTTTCCAAAAGAATCGATGATAAAATCAATTCTCTCATCTTCTCCCCAACAGCAAAACGAAACCTCTGCCATGAAACCGGTCCATATAAATCCTCCGAGGATGGAGATTCCCAACGAGATGCCAAGGCGAAACCTCACTCTCCGAATCCCTGAGCCGAAACTCCCGGAACAGTTTCAATATTTGAAGCCAACCCCCGCAAATTTGGAAATTGATTTGGGAAAACTTAATGCATTGCTTAACGACTCTGCGGTCCAGACAATTGAATGTGATGGCCCGGATAAGCCAATAATCGTTTCCGGAAGGATGGGTAGAAAACCTTCAAACGTAAAACTATCAAATCAAGAAGTAGAAGAAGTTATCCAAAAAATTTCAAAGGCCTCCAAAATTCCCGCAGACACCGGTGTTTACAGGGTGGTTTTGGGAAATCTAATCTTTTCCGCAATCATTTCTGAAGTGGTCCCCTCGAGATTTACAATAAAAAAAATGCAGACTGCAGGAAATTTTGTCCAGCCAATTGGACCAAAATCATCAAACCCAAACTTCGGGCTTTATTTTAGGAGATAAGAAAATCAAATAGACCCTGATGCATAAAGGCATCCGTTTTGAGTGCTCCAAATGTCATACTGATCTGTCACATTAATCCTTGCGGCAGTTCCTATAGGAAGGCTAAGTGATACAAAAGACCTTCCCTTATCAGATTGATACTGAACGTAAGAAATCAAAAGGCAATTTGTATTTCCGTTGCTATCAACCTCATTGCTTCCAGGGAATCTTACATAACTTGTTCCTTGGTTAAAAACATTGTCTTCATTTTGAGAAGTTGGAAGGTTGCTCCCTTCAAAGAATCTTGCAGCGTTTATAGGATATACCGAAGTTATCGTTCCAGAGTTAAGAATGACCGGCTCTTGACATTGGTAAGTAGAGTTGCAAAATGTAGGTATGGCGCATCCCCCGTTGCTTGCGTAATTAGAATCTCCGCAGTCTATTATTCCAGAACAGGTTCCATTAGTAAACGTTCCGCACTGGTATCCATGAGAAGTACAAAAATCTGAAGGGGCTGGAACGCATTGTGAAACAGGCTTACAAGTATGGGTGCTTAAATCGCAGAATTGGTCTGTTCCGCAGGTTCCGCAGGTAACATCAGGATATCCGCATCCCGTTCCGTTATTGACAGTTCCGCACTGATAAGTTGTTCCTCCGACTGTGCACAATGAAGTCAAATCAGATGGATCCGCAGGGAAGCACTGTCCCTGAACAACACAGGTATTGTAAGTTGAACTGCCTGAACTTGTATCACAATAATATCCGCTGCTGCAGGTTCCGCAACTCACAAGGCCGCAAGTCCCATTATTGACAGTTCCGCAAGCATATCCTTGAGAAGTGCAGAGCCCATTAATCGTAGGGTCTATTGGGTCCGGAGTACAGGTTAAAGTAACGGTTCCTTCCCCGCCCCCGCCAGTAGAGCCTCCGCCCGCAGAAGTTCCTCCAGAGGGATCAAGATTGCCCACAAGCTCGTTGCTTGTTATAGAACATGCCGCAGGATTTCCTGAAGATCTATCAAAATAAATCGCTGCAGAAACTCTTGTTATATTGCTGACTCCAAGATTTGTTGCAGTGACTTTTTTTGTAGCCAAAGTAATGATATTCCCGCTGAAATCAGTTACATTACTGTCCTTATTCTCATTTGAGAAAATAATCCGGATCCCTCCTATATCTTCCGTTCCTGAAATTCGTTTTATAGTGACGTTACATTGACTTCCTGTAGAGGTGCAAGAGAAAGAAATCGCCTCCAATTGGGAGTTTAAACACTTTGAAGTAGAAGCAACCTGCTGGCTTCCTAAGTTGATAACATTGTTTATAACTGCCCAGACAACTCCAACCAAGACTATTGAAAGCAGTACTAAAATAAGGGTAACTATAACTGCTGACAATCCTTTTTTGTTAAGAAATAAAAAATTTAATGCCCCTTTTCCCATTACTCTCCAAACCTAATCGTATTTATAAATATTTATCACACGAATTAAGAGGAATTTGTGTTTCCTTGGTTCACTTGCGGAGCTTGTTGCGTACACTCAATTGCAAAAACCCTAAGCGTTTGGTTCTGGTAAGTCAACGGAACTCCCGAAGGATTGCACTGCGCCGCCTGCTGCATTACTGTGCTTACAGCATAACTGACACCATCCTGAACGCCGGTATTGTAAGCTTTTGTCACATAACCGCTAATTGCGGGCCGAACAGCAAAAGCATAAACAACAAGAAGAGCAAGAACAGCCACCACCGCAATGAGAGCAATCATCAACCTATTTTGTTTTTTTCCTTCCATTTTGTAAATAAATTTATAACCTATTTAAACTTTTCTCAGGGATGGAGGATAAAATCACTTCAGAGAAGCTCGAAAAATACTTCGGCATAACGACCAGAGCCCTCGGGGAAATTCGCAGACACATAATAAAAAACAAAAAAGTGCAAGCTAAAGAAATAATCGAAATGGCGTCGAACTATGTTTCAGATGCGCGCCATTTCGAAAAAAAGAAAGATTTCGTGAACGCATTCGCCGCGCTGAACTACGCTCATGGCTGGATTGACTCGGGCGTCAGGCTCGGAATCTTCGACGTCCATGATGATAAATTATTTACAATTAAGTAATCAAACTAAAATTATAAAAACCCTCCAAGGTTCTTTTCAAAATGAAAAAAGAGGTAAAAGTTCTAAGTCTCGGCGGCAGCCTCATCGCTCCCGAAAAAATTGACTCAAAGTTCCTAAAAACTTTTCGCGAGGTAATTAAAAAAAATTCCGGGAATTTCAAATTCATTATAATCTGCGGCGGCGGCACGACCGCAAGAAAATACATTTCGGCATTGGAAGATTTGAACTGCGATGAAAAATCACAAAGCTTTGCGGGAATTTCCGCAACAAGAATGAACGCGCGATTCATGAGCTATGTTTTTGGCATGGATCCTGAAAAAGGAATCCCCCACAAAATGAAAGAAATAAAAAATTATTTGAAAAGCCAGGATATAGTTTTCTGCGGAGCGCTCGAATACGGAGAGAACCAGACTTCTGATTCAACTTCTGTGGAAGTCGCGGAGCATTTCAGGGCGGATTTCATAAATCTCACGGATGTAAAAGGGCTCTACGCTAAGAACCCCAAGAAATTCAAGAACGCAAAACTTATTCCAAAGATTTCATGGAAAGAGCTTTACAGCATGGCCAACGGCATGAAATTCAAGCCGGGCCAGCACTTCGTAATAGACCAACGCGCGTCAAAAATGATTCTTGAAAAAAAGATTCCGACTTACATCATCGGAAAAGACATGAAACAGCTCAACAATCTTTTGAAAGGGAAAAATTTTATCGGGACGATTGTCAAAGATTGATTATCCGAAATAACCGCCGCCGCTTTTTTCTTCCTTTTCTTCTTTCACGATGTTGACTTTCTTTACTATGCCTGACAAGTCTTTCTTTATCATCTCCCAAGCGCCGAAAGTATCCATTATGAATTTCACATCTTCCTCTTCCGAAGAGCTTATGTCCAGCCTTATCAGCTCAAGGTCTATCTGGGAAAGTTTATTGTAGATTCCGTTCAGGAGTTTTTTGTCTTCCGGCGTAAGCATCTTTATGGCCGAAAATATGAACATTGGCGCGTTGGCGGGGTTTATCAGCGTTTCGATAAAACGAAGATAATTGTAAATCTTGTCGGAGATGAATCTCCTTATTTCCCGCGTCAAAAAATCTGTCTCGCTTTCGGCGATTTTCTCTATGGAGAAATCCTTGTTCATCTCTTCGAAAGAGGGCAAATTGTATTTGCCCCTGAGCTTCTCATATCTTTTCTTCACTTCATCAAGATTGAATTCCGCCATCTCATTTCGAGGAATAAACTATATTTTTTAAAGTTATTGAAAGCCTCAGCTGAGAATTGAACTCAGGACCTCGACATCTTCGGGCACACTTAGTTTTCTTTTGCAGTGTAGATTTTCTTTTTTTCGAGCAAGCGAGGAAAACGCAAGGTTTTCTAACCGCTGCTTTCTAAAAGAAAATCCCATACCAATGTCGCGCTCTGACCGACTGAGCTACTGAGGCAAATCGATTAGGCCTAACGCAAAATGAAAGGCTTAGTTTACATTTAGAAATATCCAATTAAAAACCTTTTGAAAATTCAAAAAAGAAATCATTTCTTAATCAATCTCATGAAAACAAAAACCAACAAAACAATAAGGAAAGCGACGCTGATAAATCCGAACGCCATCGAAAATATCGCAAAAAGGTTCTGGAAAACCAATGCAGTCGCCGGATTCCTGATAATATTGTACGAAACCTGTGTAAGGATTACAGAAATCAGGAAAAGTATGAAGAATATTATAAGATTATTTGCTACAATCCGAATATTATTCTTGGTTTGAAGATTCTTCACTTGCGCTTTCGAAACTCTCTTTGCAGGCTTAGCCCTGGCCCTTGCGACGGAAGATTTTCCTCTGGAAACCTTGGATCTCTTCGACGAATGCGCAGCCTTGGACTTTGCAGTTTTTGAAGAAGATTTCCTCACACTCTTTTTAGCCATTATAAAATATATATTAGAGTACTATTTAAACTTTATGTTAACTCATGTTTGTCAGGTTTGAAATCACCGAATTTGCCGCCGAGCTTACCGCAGACCCAACCGAAGAGTTTGTGCCGTTGACTCCCCAGTCCATATGAATCGCGTTCGCCGTTATTGTTTTCAGGTTTGAAAACACGGAACCGAGCCATGAAAAATAAATTGAACTTGCTTTGCTTATGCCGTCCCATGAAGTCAAATTCGCTTGCCCTCCGACGACAAAAGTAAAGCTGAAATAAATGAAAAGGATTATGAATATAAGAAAAATCTCGAATACCTTATGCTTAAATTTTTTTGTCTCCATAAGAATCCAGACAACAATCACAAGAACAACGATTCCGATGAGCGTAGTGTTAAGCAACATGAATAAAAAAGCATGAAGAACTATAAAAATATTTCCCTAAAAGAAAAAGTTAGTTTTTTATACAATTCAAAACTCTAAATAAAATGGAAAAAAAGTTTTACGTCACGACCGCGATAGATTATGTAAACGCAAAGCCGCACATCGGCCATGCTTTTGAGAAAGTACTTGCAGACGCTTTAATCAGATGGAAAAAGTTAGAAGGAAAAGAAACATGGTTCCTCACAGGCACGGACGACAACGCGCAGAAAAACGAAAAAGCTGCAAAAGCCGCAGGAATCTCAACGCGCGAATTCGTGGACAAAAACTCGCAGGCATTTGTTGAGCTTTGCAAAAAACTGAATGTAAAATATGATCGGTTCATAAGGACAACCGACAAAGACCACATAAAAACATCGCAGGAAGTTTTCAAAAAAGTCTACGACAACGGCGACATTTACAAAGGAAAATACACGGGCTTATACTGCGAGGGCTGCGAAGAATTCAAAACCGAAAAAGAACTTGTTGACGGCAAATGTCCAGAGCATCACATCGAGCCAAAGATAATTTCAGAAGAAGCCTATTTTTTCAAATTAAGCAAATACCAAAAAGATTTAATCAAATTCATTCCAAAATATATCGTGCCTGAAAGCAAGGCCAATGAAATTCTTGCAAGACTCAAGTCTGAAGATCTTCGAGACCTAGATGTAACAAGAAAAGGTTTGGATTGGGGAATTGATGTCCCCATAGATAAAAATTTCAAAATTTACGTTTGGTTTGATGCGTTGTTGAACTATTATACAGGCTCCGGGAAAAACCATGAAAACTGGCCTGCAGATGTTCATGTTGTGGGCAAAGGCATCAATTGGTTCCATTCTGTGATTTGGCCCGCGATGCTGATGTCTGCAAAAATAGAACTTCCGAAAAAACTTCTGGTCCACGGTTACCTAAACATAAAAGGTCAGAAGATGTCTAAGTCTCTGGGCAATGTCATCGATCCGCTGAATCTTGTCAAAAAGTATGGCACTGATCCTGTAAGATATTCGCTGCTTAGAAGCTCGATCTTTGATGACACTGATTACTCTGAAGAAATTCTCATCCAAAGAAACAACACGGAACTCGCAAACAAACTCGGAAACCTCGTTGCAAGAACTTCCGGCTTGATAGAAAAATATGGTTTGGAAAAAACTGAAAACAAACTTCTCAAAAAACTGAAACTCTCGGAAATAAAATCCAAAACGAAAACCCTTGAGTTTGACAAAGCTTTGAATGAAATCTTTGCATTCATTGACATTTGCAACGAATATGTCCAAAAAACCAAGCCTTGGGAAACTCACGACAAAAAAGTCCTCTACGAATTGGCAGATTCAATCAAAGCGATAGCAGTTCTGCTCTGGCCTTTCATTCCCGAAACCAGCGAAAAAATCGCAGAGCAATTTAACTTCAAAATCGAAAATCTTGACGATATTAGCAAACCCCTGAAAGTCGCCAAAGACAAAATTAAAAAAGGCGAAATCCTGTTCAAGAAGATTGAGGAAAAATAAAATGGCAGAACCGGAAAACATCGCAACATCGACAGTAAACTTTGATGAATGGTCAAAGCTTGACATTCGCGTAGCGAAAGTTTTGAAAGTTGAAGACATTCCCGGAGCGGACAAACTTTACAAGCTTCAGCTTGATGTCGGACCTGAAATCGGCGAGCGAACAATCTGCGCAGGCCTCAAGCCTTACTACGAAAAAGAAAAACTTGAAGGCAGAAAAATAATTTACTTTTCAAACCTGAAACCTCGCGTAATGAAAGGCATCGAAAGCCAAGGCATGTTGCTGGCAGCTTCAACAGAAGATCACTCACAGGTTTCTTTGCTTCAGCCTGACGCTGATATTGAAGCCGGAACGGAAATTGAATTCTTAAAATGAGCAATTTATTCTCCGACATTGAAGGAGAAATAATCTTCGACGAGCGGATTTGTTTTGATGAAATCAAGATCAAAGAAGAAGTCTTGAAAGAATTGGCAAAGGCCATCGAAAAGTCAGACAACAAAGGTTTTGAATTCGAAAATATCGTTTATGATTTCTTTGAATACATGAACATTCCTTTAGCAAAAACGCCAAAGACAAGGGACAACGGCCTCGACGGATTTGTCGATTTCAATCTTGGATTTCTCGGAAACGTCAAGCTCGGCCTGCAGATAAAATACCAAATTATCAATTCAACAGACATAGATTCATTTCTCGCCGCGCTAAAAAATGCAGAGCTTCAGCTCGGAACGATAGTATGCAAAGATTCGAGAAATTTGGTTAATTACGAGCTCAACTCAAGGATAAAATCCATTTTGCTGTCGAGAGGAATAAAAGTCAAGGAAAAGTTATTAAAAGATAATATCAACATAAATCCGGTGTTCGTCCTGAAATTAGACGAGCTCGCCGAAATCACCGCCTCGCAAATGAGGTCTTTCGCAAAAGCTGTTTACAAAAAATGAAACCTGAAATGAACTTTGAAGATTGGATGAAATTCAACTTAAGAGTCGGAGAAATCGTCGAAGTCAGCGAAGGCAAAATAAAAGTCAACATCGGAGAAAAAACTCTTGAACTCAACAAAAGCGTAAACGCAGCCGAAGGCGATAAGATCATCGTTGGCATTGACAAAGACAGATTAGTGATTCCGCTCGCAAACAACCAAGTTCTGAAAACCGATGAAGATATTGAAGTCGGTTCAAGAGTTGGATAAAT